>SYEA01000131.1 GCA_005800965.1 Actinomycetota bacterium
ATTTTGGTGGGCATCGGCGAAAATCGCGCCGACCGCATCGCGGCACTCGAAGCCATTGCCGCATCCCACTTGCGACACGGCCACGTGCACGAAGTAATCGTGCAAAACTTCTTACCCAAGCCGCGCACGGGCATGCAACACGACCCAGCGTGTGACCCCGACGAATACCTGTGGTCGATCGCCGTCGCCCGATTGATTTTGCCGCCCGAGATACATCTGCAGGCACCGCCGAACTTGAGTGACGATTTTGGTGCACTGCTCACCGCGGGCATCGACGACTGGGGCGGTGTCTCACCAGTGACCGCCGACCACGTGAACCCCGAACGGCCATGGCCGGCCCTCGACCGTCTGCGCGAGGTGACCGAAGAATCCGGACGCGCGTTGGCGCCACGACTGACCGTGTACCCCGAGTTCATCGCCGAAATTGGGCTGTCTGCCACGCCGCGTTGGATTGATGCGTCGCTGCGCTTCAGCGTGCTCGACCGCTGCGACGCCGAAAACTTCGGCCGCGACGACCCGGGCGCAGTCTGGCCCGAAAAAGTTACTGCCGCCGACGTGGTGCAAGATGGTGCCGAAGTCGTGCTCATCGGCCATCGCTCGACCCAGTGGTATTCGGGCGCCAATAACCCGCCACCACAACTAGTGGGAACAAAGCCATCCGTTGCTGCGCGTTCACGCAAGTTGCACGGCCCAGTGGGTGAAGTGTTGCGCGGTGTTGAACTTGGCAACGAACTTGGTGAACAGGAAATTGTTGCGCTATTTCGCGCTCGCGGGCCCGAAGTGCGGGCCGTTGCCCTTGCCGCCGACGAACTGCGCCGCGCCACCGTGGGCGACGACATCACTTGGGTGCACAACCGCAACATCAACTACACCAACGTGTGCACGTTCAAATGCAAATTCTGCGGGTTTTCCAAGGGTCCGCTCAGCCTCAACCTGCGGGGGACGCCATATTTGTTGACGCTCGACGACATTGCCGAGCGCGTGCGCGAGGGTTACGCACTTGGCGCCACCGAGGTCACGCTGCAGGGCGGCATTCACCCCGATTTTGACGGCGACTACTACATCGACGTAACGCGTGCCGTAAAGGCCGCAGCACCCAACATTCACGTGCACGGCTTCACTGCGCTCGAAGTCACCGAAGGTGCCAAGCGTCTCGGCGAATCGTTGGCGTCGTATCTCACACGCTTGAAAGAAGCTGGGTTGTCATCGCTGCCAGGCACGGCTGCCGAAATCTTGGACGACGAGGTGCGCGCCGTGTTGTGCAGCGACAAAGTCAACACCGAAGAGTGGCTTGACGCGCATCGCACCGCACACTCGGTGGGCTTGCGCTCGAACGTGACCATGATGTTCGGCTCAGTTGAAGCACCCCATGCTTGGGCACGACATTTCGTGCGTACCCGCGCTTTGCAATACGAAACGGGTGGATTCACCGAATTCGTGGGGTTGCCGTTCGTGCATATGGCTTCACCGATTTATCTGCAGCGCAAATCACGCCGTGGGCCAACCTTCCGCGAAACCGTGCTCGTGCACGCCATTGCCCGACTTGCCTACCGCGGAGTAATCGACAACATTCAGGCATCGTGGGTGAAGATCGGTGTGGCGGGCACGCGTCAATTGCTGCAAGCCGGCTGCAACGATATTGGTGGCACGCTCATGAACGAAAACATCTCGCGTGCTGCTGGTGCAAGCCACGGCCAAGGAATGACCCCGACCGATTTTGCCGACCTCACCGCCCCACTGGGGCGGTCGTTGCGTCAGCGCACCACGCTCTACGCCACGCTTTAACCCGAAGCGGTTGTAGGCCGCTCGTTAGCCCAGCGCAGCGCGCGCGTGTGCGATGTCAACTTGTAGTTGTGCTTTGAGTTCGTCGATGCCCGAGAACTTTCGTTCGCCTCGCAAGAAGGCATGAAACACCACGCGTAACCGCTGGCCATACAAGTCGCCAGCGAAGTCAAGCAGGTGGGCTTCGAGCAAGGAGTGTTCGGCATGTTCGTGAAACGTTGGTCGACGCCCCAGATTGACCGCTGCGTCGTAGGTGGTGGCTGCTGCACCTTCAATCGAACTTTCGATCGTGACACGCGCGGCATAGACCCCATCGGCAGGCAAACACAGCGACGAATCCACCTCGACATTCGCCGTCGGAAACCCGATCGTGCGACCGCGTTGGTCGCCGGGCCCCACCACACCGCGTAGTTCGTGATTGCGCCCGAGCATGTGGGCCGCGCGCTGCACATCACCACCGGCCAATGCACGACGAATGGCGGTGCTGCTGACGGGTTCGTCAACGCCGTCGGCGCGCGCCACGAGCCCTAACGGCAACACTTCAAAATCGCGAGTGCTTGCCACGTCACGCAGCAGCTGCACGTTGCCGCCGCGCTTGTAACCAAAATGAAAGTCTTCGCCAACGATCACGCCACGCACGGCCAACGCATCAACGAGCACCCGCTGCACGAAATCGACTGGTGCTTCGCCCGCTTGATCGACATTAAACGGCACCACCAGAGTGGCGTCAACACCCGTCGAAGCAAGCAGTTCGAGCTTCTGTTGCGCATCAGTGAGCAACTTGGGGGCCGACTCGGGGCGCACCACCGACGCCGGGTGGCGATCAAATGTGACCACCACACTGCGTGCCCCCAAGGCTGCAGCACGGGCGCGCACCTGGGCGATTACGGCGCGATGGCCAAGATGCACACCGTCATAGGCACCAATGGTGACCACCGATCGTGTGTCACCAATTGCGGCAACAACCGCCTCGCGAGTCGCTTGGCTGACAACTTTCACGCACGCTCACGCTAACGGTTCAGGCATCACCACATCAGCACGCCAACCGTCGCCAGAGCGCTCGTACACCGCGATCAACTCGTTGCGTGAGTTCAACACGATGCGATGCTCACCCTCACGGGCCTCTGCCCCACCCAACTCGGCGAAGGCACGTCCGTTGCGCACCTTGAGCGCCATGTCGTCATCGACCGTCACCATCGTGACGTTCACGCCGTCAAGATGCGCCATCGTGGCAACCGCCGATTGCAGGGGCGCAGTCTCGATCGACGCTGCATCGTGCTCGGCACCAACCACAAAGTCGCCAATTGCAGTCCGTCGCAGACGACGAAGGTGGGCCACCCCGCCCAACGCTTCGCCCAGGTCGGCAGCGAGTGTGCGAATGTATGTGCCCGACGAACACGTCACTTCGATATTCACCACTGGGTTGCCGTCGATGCGCTCGACGATGTCACCGACCACATATCGATAAATCGTCACGGGCCGCGGCGCGCGTTCCACCTCGCCGCCCTCACGCGCGATTTCGTGCAAGCGACGCCCACCAATCTTTATCGCCGACACCATCGGTGGAATCTGGGTGATGTCACCAACAAACGCGCGCGCGGCATCGCGAGCCGATTCAATCGTGAGTGACGACATGTCTTGTCGAGCCGTCACCTCGCCCGCCGCATCAAGGGTGTTGGTGGCTGCGCCAAACACCACTTCGCCGGTATACGTTTTGGGCAAACCACCCAGGAATTGCAGCAAGCGCGTGGCATTACCCAAGGCCACGATTAAAACGCCAGTGGCATCGGGGTCGAGCGTGCCCGAATGCCCGACTCGCCGTTCAGAAAATCGACGACGCAAGCGAGCCACCACGTCGTGGCTGGTGATGCCGATGGGTTTGTCGACCACCACAAAGCCGTGCACGGTGGCTGGTTTGCGCACCATGGTTGCCCGAGAAACCCGACTACTCGGCTACTGGCGGTGACACAGCTGGCGACACAGCGGGTGATCCAGCGCCAGACCTATCGGCGTTCATTTGCGCCGCGCGACGCTCTGCATCTTGGCGCAATACCGCATCGATTCGCGCTGCTGCCCGCATTGTTTCGTCGGGCTTGAACTGCAATACCGGCGTGCGGCGCGCTTTGACCTGCACTGCGATCTCGTGTTGCAGTCGCTTGCGGTATTCACCGAGTGCTTCGACGATTTTGTCGTCGCCACCCTCGCCGTGAATCGAATCGAAATAGACCACGCCGCGATTCATCTCCGAGTCGACGTCCACCGCAGTGATGGTCACCATCGTGAGCCGATCGTCATCCAACTTGGCGAGTTCTTCGGCAATCACCTCGCGCAAAGTTTCGCTGAGTCGTGCCGTGCGTTCGTGTCGACGACGGTCTTGAGCATCGGTGGTGCGACGGCGAGGACGAGGCATAACAACTACGCTAAGTGAAGATGTCCACCAGCGATTCCCTGCCAAAAGAGCGCTACAACGCCCGCTTGGCAGCCCAAATTGAGGCGAAATGGCAAGACCGCTGGCAGGCCGCACACACCTTTGACGCCCCAAACCCGGCTGGGCCGCTTGCTGAGCCCGAAAGAATTGCCGGGCGCAAAAAGCTGTTCATCCTCGACATGTTCCCCTACCCGTCGGGGGCTGGGCTGCATGTCGGCCACCCGCTCGGCTACATCGCCACCGACGTATACGGCCGCTTCAAACGCATGACTGGCCACAACGTGTTGCATGCGCTTGGCTACGACTCGTTCGGGTTGCCCGCCGAACAGCACGCCATCACCACGGGCGTGCACCCGCGCGAAAACACCGAGGCCAACATCGCCAACATGCGTCGCCAACTGCGACGGCTCGGGTTGGCCCACGACGCCCGACGCAGCGTCAGCACCACCGATGAAGCGTTCTATCGCTGGACGCAATGGATTTTTCTCCAGATTTTCAACTCGTGGTGCGATGACCGCACGGGCAAGGCGCGACCCATCACCGAGTTGATCGCCGAATTCGAATCCGGTGCTCGCCCGACGGGTGGCAGCGCATGGTCTGCAATGTCGTCGCGCGAGCGCAAGCAACTGGTGAACAACCACCGTCTGGCGTATTTGGCCGATGCGCCCGTCAACTGGTGCCCGGGGCTCGGCACCATCTTGGCGAATGAAGAAGTCACCGCTGATGGCCGCAGCGACATTGGCAACTATCCCGTCTTCAAACGCAACATGCGGCAGTGGACGATGCGCATCACGGCATATTCCGACCGCTTGCTCGACGATCTTGAGCGCCTCGACTGGCCTGAGTCGATCAAGATCATGCAACGCAACTGGATTGGCCGTAGCGAAGGTGCGCGGGTGCGCTTTGCGTCGGGTGCCGGTGATATTGAAGTGTTCACCACACGACCAGACACGCTGTTTGGTGCAACGTTCATGGTGCTGTCGCCCGAGCATCCGCTCGTTGACGCACTCACCACGGCACAACAGCGCACCGCAGTCGATGCATACCGCCAGGCGTCGGCCAGCGTCGCTGATGCCGACCGGCAATCTGACACGCGCGAAAAAACCGGTGTGTTCACGGGCGCGACGGCCGTCAACCCGGTCACTGGCCAAGCGGTTCCGGTGTGGATTGCTGACTACGTGCTCATGGGTTACGGCACGGGCGCCATCATGGCGGTGCCCTCGGGTGATGAACGCGACTTCGCCTTCGCGCGCAAATATGACTTGCCGATTGTGGCTACGCAATTGCCGCCCGACGCCTGGTTCGCCGCGAACGGCATTGCCCCATCGACGAGTTGTGCAACATGGCCAGCGGCCTTCATCGGTGAAGGCACATATGTGAATTCGCGTAACGAGTCGCTCACCCTCGATGGCCTCACCGAAATCGCTCAAGCAAAGTCACGCACGAACGAGTGGCTCGCTGCTCATGGTGTCGGCCGTGCGGCCATTACCTACAAGTTGCGCGACTGGTTGTTTTCACGACAGCGATATTGGGGCGAACCGTTTCCGATTGTGTACGACCAAGACGACATGCCCATCGCCGTGCCCGATGCCTTGCTGCCCGTGCAACTGCCCGAACTTTCTGACTTCAAACCACAGGCGCTCGACCCCGATGACGAAACCACCGACCCGATTCCGCCGTTGGCGCGGCGCACCGACTGGGTGCATGTGGAAATGGAAGTCAACGACCCAATCACCGGCGCCAAACTTGAGCGCGCCAAAGTGCGACGTGAAATCAACGTGATGCCACAGTGGGCCGGCTCGTGTTGGTATGAGTTGCGCTATCTCGACCCCACCAACACCACGGCGTTCGTCAACAAAGAAGTTGAGCGGTATTGGATGGGCCCACCGACCAACGGACACACGGGCGGAGTTGACCTCTACGTCGGTGGGGTCGAGCACGCAGTGTTGCACCTGTTGTATTCGCGCTTTTGGCACAAAGTGATGTTCGACCTCGGGCATGTATCGAGCGAGGAACCGTTCCACCGCTTGTTCAACCAGGGTTATGTGCAGGCCTATGCGTACCGCGATGCGCGCGGTCAAACCGTGCCGGCCCACGAAGTGACGGAGCGTGACGGTGCGTACTTCCACTCTGGCGAAAAGATGGTGCGTGAATACGGCAAGATGGGTAAGAGCCTGAAAAATATCGTCACGCCCGACGAGATGTACGACGAATACGGCGCCGACACGTTTCGCTTGTACGAAATGTCGACTGGCCCACTCGATGCCAGCCGCCCCTGGAACACCCGCGACGTGGTGGGAATGCAGCGCTTCTTGCAGCGCGTGTGGCGCAACCTGATTGACGAAGATACGAGCGCGCTCACAGTGTCAGACACCGAGTGCCCGTCAGCACTGCTGCGCGCATTGCACATCGCCATCGACGGCGTGCGTCGCGATATGGACGGCCTGCGGTTCAACACCGCAATTGCCAAACTCATCGAACTCAACAATGCCCTCACCAAACATGTCGAAGCCAACGGCACTACCCCACGCGTAGTGGCCGAAGCACTCGCCCAAATGCTCAGCCCGCTGTGCCCGCACTTGGCCAGTGAATTGTGGGAACGCCTCGGACGGACCGACGAAATTACCTACGCACCAGTCCCAGTGGCTGACGCCAAGTTGCTCGTGAGCGACACGGTCGAAGTGCCGGTGCAAGTCAACGGCAAGGTGCGTGCTCGCCTGATGGCCGCCGCCGGTTCGAGCGACGATCAACTCACCGCGTTGGCACTCGCCGACGACAAGGTGCGTGCCGCATTGGCTGGGGCCGAGCCACGCAAAGTCATTGTGGTGTCGGGCCGCTTGGTGAATATCGTCGTCTAACGACGCGCACGCCTCACGGGTTGCTTAGCGGTGCAGGTGCGCGCCAGCACGCTCGATGGCGGCCACATCAACGCCACGGAACATCAGCAAAATCACCCGATTGACACCCCAACTCCGCCATCGTTCGATGCGCTCGTCGAGCACATCGGTACGCAGCAGCGCCGCATCGAAATGCTCCCACACCGACACGATGAAGGGTCTGGTATCGGCGCCGCGTTCTTGCACGGCGGCTGCGACCACTTCTTGCGCAAAGTCTGCCGACGCACACACGTTCATGCCGTCGGTGCGCTGGGCAGCGATGCGCGACAACGCGGTGGAATTTACGCCGAGCACGATTGGTGGGCGCGGTGACGGGGTGATGAACGTGGCGAGATCGGCGCGGCGCGTTGGCGACCACAACTCGTCGATCACGTCGAGTGTGTCGAGCAGCACGCGGTGGCGCTCGGCCATCGTTGGTGGCTGCTCGACACCAACGGCACGCCGCTCGGCCGACCATTTGGTGTTAGGCGCCGAGCCAGCACCGAGGCCAAGCACACACCGCCCACCGCTGATGTGTTGCAGAGTTGCAGCAGCGTTGGCAGTGATGACCGCCATGCGATTCGCAGCATTCGCCACAAGCGGGCCCAGACGGATGCTCGACGTCACGGCTGCGAGCGCGCCGAGTGTGGTGAAGCACTCCGGCATGCTGGGCGCCGACATCACCTGGCCAGCGAGATGATCAGCAGTCCAAAAGGTGTCGAAGCCAGCAGCCTCGGCAGCCCGGGCAGCATCGGCGATGAGCGGCCACGGGGCGTTGCCCGGATTGACCTGCAAATCGAACGTGATCATCGAATTGCACACTAGGCGTGGCCAAAATGTTGATTTACGTCTCGTGGAGCTGAGGGGAATTGAACCCCTGGCCTCCTCCATGCCATGGAGGCGCTCTACCAACTGAGCTACAGCCCCGAAATCGCCACGTCAACCTATCGGATGCTGCCCCGAGGAAATCATTTGCAGTGGTTCAGCCCCGCCAATCAACATTTGGGCGGTCGCGATAGAGGCGCTCGATTTCATAGAAACGGCGTGTTTCTTCGGCAAAAATATGCACCACGACATCGCCGTAGTCGAGCAACACCCATAAGGATTCGGCAATCCCCTCGGTACGCACCGGTGAGCGGCGGTGGTCTTTTCGCACACGATCTTCGACTTCGCTGGCAATGGCGCGCACCAGTCGCGGGTTGCCGGCACTGGTCACCACGAACAGCCCAACAATGGGCAACACCTCTGACACGTCGAACACTCGAATGTCGCTGCCTTGTTTGTCGTCAGCGGCGCGGGCGGCACTACACGCCACGGCGAGCGTGTCGGTGTCGACTCCAGTTGTCATCTGCCTCCGTTGCGAACCAGGTCGGCAAAGCTAGTGCCCAGTGTGATGGCCGCATCAACGCCAGTTATCTTGGCGGCCCATTCACGCGTTTCAAGTTCGCCGAGCGTGCCAGCCAAGAGTCCGGACAGCGCCTCTGCAACCTCGGGGTCGCCGGCCACCACCGAGGTAGTTGTTTCTTGGGCAGAAATCTCGCGCATCACCGCCACCCCAAACCCGGCATCAAGAATTGCAGCAACCGCGGCACGACTCACCACTGGGTCGTTGAACGGGCTGTCGATTAGTACCGATAGCGCCACATCACCACCCGATAGAGCGCTCGGCGCCACCGAGGCAAATACCATCACCACTTCGGCGCGGTCAAGTGAGTACAAATCGGCTCGTTTTGGGTTGGTTTTGGTATCCAATATCGGAGCAGCACTCAACTGCCACACCTGCAACGCCCCACCAAACACGCGGCGCATGAAGTTGGTGACATCCGCGAGCCCAGCAGGTGTCGTGTCGACCTCGGGCGCGATTTCTAGACCACCACCCACGCGTTGCACGATGCCGTTCCACACTTCTCGATGGCGCGAAAACCGCACCGACTCTTTTTCTTTTGCACTCCGGGCGAGCAAAATGTCAACGACACGATCGATTGGATACGTAGCCTGCCCCACATCTGCAAGTTTGGTTGGTGTTCCATCAACGGCAAGCGTGACCACTTCGCGATCAAGCAATACATCCACTCCACCCATCGGCGCAAACAGGTTGATGAGCTCACCTCGCGCCAAAGCACCAACCGCCACGAACGACACGTCCAACAAGCCCTGCACTTCGTTGGCTAGGCCACCTAGCCCATCTGTGGCGTAAACATCCGCCAATCGTCGAGGTGGCTCAGCAGCCGAGGCGTTTTTTGCAGCACTGGCTGGCTGGTCGTCAAGTTGTGTGGTTTCGGTTGCCGCACCAATCGGCAACAACACCACCGTGCCACCCACACCGTTGGCTGCCAAGGTTGCCACAACGACATGACTCAGCTGGCCACCCTCGCCGATGGCAGCCATGAGCGCGGCTGGCGTGTTGGGAATCGTGATACCACCCGTCGCGACGGTCGTGGATGCACGCGAATCCAGCAACTGGTTCCACGCGGCGGCAATGCCGAGCGGCAAGATGAGTGCAGCGACAACACCCGTTGCAACAGCAATTCGCAACGCGCGCACCTGTCGGGCATGAAGCACCGTCACAAAGTTGGCACTGCTTTTTCTGCGTTGGATACATACAAACCCCGTGAGCGAATCACCTGCAGCACTTCAGGCGTCATGTGGC
>SYEA01000132.1 GCA_005800965.1 Actinomycetota bacterium
CGTGGGACCCAAACAACGAATACTCGGTCTGCAAAAACTGGGGCAGCACGGGTTTCTTTTACGACAAGACCAAAATCACCCGCAAGATGGAAACATGGCAAGACTTCATCGATGCGTGCATGAACGAAGGCAGCGGCAATTGCGCCATGATCGACACCGCGCCAAACCTGTGCGGTATGTGGTACTGGTCGCAAGGCAAAAACTGGAACAGCCAAGACGCTGCCGACCTTGATGCCTGCGAGAAGTTCCTCGTCGATGAGTTTGCCCAACACATCAAGGCGTTCGACTCGTACCCCAGCACCAAATTGGCCGAGGGTGCCTACACCTTGGCGATGGGTTGGAACGGCGACTTGCGCCAGGCCTACACGCGCATCGCCGACGCCGGTGGAAACCCCGAAGACTGGGTGTGGGTGCTCGGCACGCCAGCCACAGAACTGTGGATGGACACCTACTGCGTGGCCGCTGGTGCACCGAACCCCGAAGCCGCTCATGCATGGATCAACTGGTTGCTGGTGCCGGAGATTTCGATTCAGGATCTGGAGTACCACGGCTACAACACCGGAATGAGGGATATCGGCACGCTCATCACCGAGTTGGCGCCCGACTTGCAATACGGCGACATGATCTTTTTCACCGATGAACAGGTGGCAACGTTTCAAACACAAGAGATCACCCCAACGCTCGATCGCATGGTCGACATCATGAACAAGGTCAAGGCCAAGGCCGGGGCCTGAGCGAAAGAGTCAGGCACTAGGCGGAGCCTGATCAGCACGTGACCGCGTTGGTCGCGCCAGAGAGTCGTCGGCGTTTTCGGGCGCCAAAGTACTTGTTGGCCTTGCCATCCATCATCTGGTATTCGGTGTTCTTCGTTGCGCCGATTGCGCTCGTCGTGCTGTATTCGTTCGGCACCAAAGACACCAGCAAGCTGGTGCCTGTCGATTTAACGAGCCTGTCGGCGTCAAGTTATGTCGAGGTGTTTGACGAAACATTCTTCACGGTGTTTCGCGCCACCGTGCGCATTGCCATCACAGCCACGCTGCTGTGTTTGCTGATCGGTTTGCCCGTTGCGTATTTTGCGGCGTTCAAGGTGAGCGAGCGCTGGCGGGCAATCGTCTTGGCTGCGGTGGTCGTGCCGAGCTTTACGAGCTTTCTCATTCGCACCGTCGCATGGCGTATTCCGCTGGCGCCCAAGGGCACGTTTTCGAAATTCTTGCAAAGCATCGGTGCGGTGGGGGACAACGGCATTCAGATACTCGAGACGTCTACCGCGGTGCAGTTGGCGATCGTCTACAACTACCTCGGTTTCATGATTTTGCCGTTGTACGTGGCGTTTGATCGCATCGACGTGCGGTTGCGCGAAGCAAGCAAAGACCTCGGCGCCGGGCGAGTTGCCACGTTTTTCAGTGTGACTCTGCCGCTCGCTGGCCCGGGTGTGGCGGCAGGCGTGCTGTTGACGTTCATCCCGATGTGCGGCGACTATGTGACAGCGACGGTGCTCGGCGGCGCCAAAGGCAACATGATCGGGGCGATGATCGCGTCGCAATTTAGTGGTGCTCAAAACTGGCCGCTCGGTGCAGCCATGGCCGTGCTCATGATTGGCGCAGTGTTGTTGGTGCTCGTGATTGGGGCAGCAATCGTGTGGCTGGCGCCATGGCTCTTGGCCGCGCTCGGCCCACTCGTGCAGCGCTGGCGTGCGATGCGCGCGGCGCGTCCTAGCAATCAAGGTGAAGTGCCATCGCGCCGTTGGGGTGTTGCCGACAGCCTGCTGCATCGACTGCTCAGCGTGTGGACCACGCTCGTATTGATCTTTTTGTTCATCCCCGTTGGGTTGGTGTTCCTACATTCGTTTAACCGCGGCAACTCGTTCACCATTTGGTCGAATGCCGTAAGCACCAAGTGGTGGGGCGAACTGTTTGACGGCGCTGTCTTTTTGCAAACCACGCTGCTGTTCGCAGCACTCGTCATCGTGGCTGTGACAGCCAGACGCATTATGAAGAATCGCGCGAAGTTTGGTGGTGGCTACACCGCGTGGGTGGTGCCGAGTGGTTTCGTGCTGGCCTTGGTGGTCAACGGAGTACTCACCAATTGGTATGCCAATTTGTTTGATTTCACGGGCATCGGCGACGCCATTCGCAACTCCTTTCTTGCGGCACTTGGCGCCACCGTCCTGGCTGTGATACTTGGGGGCACCGCGGGTGTGGCGTTAGCGCGTCGTCCTGGCAAGTGGGCGACGGCGTTCATGGTGTTGGTGTTCCTCATCTTGGTGACACCCGAAATCATGGATGCCATCGCGCTCGCCACCTGGTTTCCGCGAATTCAAGACGTGCCAATCGCTGGCTACATCTTCACCGAAGGTTGGGGACCATTCAGCGGTGGCATGAACAAATTGTGGGTGGGCCAATCGCTGTATGCGTCAGCCGTGGTCACACTCATCGTGCGGGCGCGACTCGCAGGTCTCGACGAATCACTCGAGCAAGCTGCAGCCGACCTCGGTGCGCCTCCGGGTCGGGCCTTCCGACAAATCACATTGCCGCTGATCGCATCGGCCATGATCGCTGGTGGGTTGCTGTCGTTTGCTCTGTGTCTTGACAACGCGGTGATCTCAACGCTCATCAGCGAAGCGGGCTCGACAACCTTCCCCGTTGCACTCTTGGGTGCCACACGCAGCACCATCAAGCCGTTCTGGGGTGTTGGCGCGATCAGTTTGTTCGTGGTCACGATGGCATCGCTGTGGTTTCTCGTCGTGTTGTTGCGGCGTGGTGGTGCTTCGGCCGGCAACATTGCCGCCACGCTC
>SYEA01000133.1 GCA_005800965.1 Actinomycetota bacterium
GATCATCCAAGAACTCGAGGCAACGTTTCGCGGCGCAGGTTGGAATGTCATCAAAGTGGTGTGGGGCTCGAAGTGGGACGAGTTGCTGGCCCGCGACGTGTCGGGGGTGCTGCTCAACAAGATGAACTCCACGGTCGATGGCGAGTTTCAGCGATACACCGTCGAAGACGGCAACTACATTCGAGAAAACTTCTTCGGCCCCGACCCGCGCCTGCGCGAGATGGTGTCGCATCTGACCGACGTCGAATTGCAGGCGCTCCCCCGTGGCGGCCACGACTATCGCAAGGTGTATGCAGCATTCAAGGCCGCGTCCGACAACCTTGGTTCGGGTCGCCCAACGGCGATCTTGGCGAAAACCGTGAAGGGCTGGACACTCGGGCCCGAAATCGAAGGCCGCAACGCCACCCACCAGATCAAAAAAATGAACGTCGAACAATTGCGTGTGTTGCGCGACCGTTTGCACCTCAACGACGAAGTCACCGACGAAATGCTCGAGGGTGACGTCGCGCCGTACTATCGACCACCAGAAGATTCGGTTGAATACCAATACTTGATTGCTCGGCGGCGGGCACTCGATGGTTTCGTGCCGCGGCGCATCGCCACCGCACGCCGTCGGCTCACTCTGCCGAGCGACGACGTGTTTCGCGAGTTCGATACTGGCAGCGGCCAGCAATCTGTAAGCACCACGATGGGCTTCACACGCCTGTTGCGCAACTTGGCGCGCGATGCTGCGTTCGGTGAACGCGTCGTGCCGATCATCCCTGACGAAGCGCGCACCTTCGGCATGGATTCGCTGTTTCGCGAACTCAAGATCTATGCCTCACAAGGACAAAAGTACGAACCTGTCGACCACGACTTGTTATTGACCTACGCCGAATCCACTTCCGGTCAAATTCTTGAAGAGGGCATCACGGAAGCCGGCAGTCTGGCCAGTTTCATCGCTGCTGGCACGGCGTATGCCACACGCGGTATCGAAATGGTGCCGTTCTACACGTTTTATTCAATGTTCGGTTTTCAGCGAGTGGGCGATTTGATTTGGCAAGCCGCCGATGCCCGCACCCGTGGGTTTTTGCTCGCCGCCACCGCCGGGCGCACCACGTTGATGGGCGAAGGTTTACAACATCAAGATGGTCACTCGCTCGTCTTGGCCAGCACCGTGCCACCGTGTCGCGCCTACGACCCGGCTTTTGCCTACGAGGTTGCCGCAATTGTGCGCAGCGGATTGCACGAGATGTACGGCGAAGTGCCTACCGACGTGTTTTATTACATCACGTTGTACAACGAAAATTATCCAATGCCACCCCGCCCGGCAGTTGCCGACCTTGATGCTCAAATTATGCGTGGCTTGTACAAACTGAGCGATGCCGGGGCCGCCAAGCATCATGCCACGCTGGTGTTTTCTGGTTCGGCGCATACTGCCGTGCAGGCCGCAGGTGTGGAGTTAGCAGCACGCTGGGATGTGTCGTGCGATCTGTGGTCAGCAACCTCATACAAGACCCTGCGTGAAAACGCCCTCGACGTGGAGCGCTGGAACCGCCTGCATCCAACCGCGTCACCGCGCCAAGCCGACGTAACGCGCTTGCTCGACGATGGGGCCGGCCCGGTTGTGGCGGTAACCGACTTCATGCGCATCGTGCCCGAACAAGTGGCCCGCTTTGTGCCAAGTCGATTGTTCGTGCCGCTCGGCACCGATGGCTTCGGTCGTAGCGACACCCGCGAAGCGTTGCGCCGTCACTTTGAAGTCGATATGCCGCACATCGTGGTGGCAACTTTGCACGCACTGGCCCGCACTGGCGAGGTAAAACCCGAACTAGTGGCCGACGCGATTGCCCACTACGGTCTAAATCCAGAAAGTATCAACCCGCAGTATGCCTAAACGAAGCTCCAGCGACCTCTACGTCACGGGCATTGTCAAGGCCGACCGGTTGCTACAGCGTGACGGCACGGCACTACTCATCGGCATGCTGCTTGATCAGCAAGTGCCGATGGAATGGGCATTCACTGGCCCACACACGTTGACCGAACGCTTCGGCCATCTCGACCCCCGCAAGTTTGCAGCGATGGATGTTGAGCGATTTGTTACGCGCTGCTGTGAAAAGCCTGCGATTCACCGCTTTCCGGCGTCGATGGCACGACGCATTCACGAATTAAGTGGCATCATCGCCGAACAGTACGCCAACAAGGGCGCCAACATCTGGAAAGACGTCGACGACGCCAGCGAGCTGTATGCCCGCCTGCGAAAACTACCCGGCTTCGGTGATGAAAAAGCAAGAATCTTCATCGCCCTCCTGGCGAAACGCTTTGGCATCGCCCCCGAAGGTTGGCAGAAAGCGGCTAAGCCGTTTGGCGACCATCGCATGCGCACGGTTGCCGACATTGATTCGCTTGAAGCCTTGCTCAAGGTGCGCCGCTTCAAACAACTTGAAAAGGCTCGTGATCGCGACAAGCAAAGTCGACCGCTAAAAAAGCGTTAGCCGTATGACCATTCTCATCACTGGCGGTGCTGGCTACATCGGCTCGCACACTGCCCGCCTACTCACCGAGCTAGGGCGCGATGTGGTGGTGCTCGACACGCTCGAACGCGGCTACCGAGATGCACTCAATGACATCGACCTCGTGGTGGGCGATATTGCTGATCAACGCACAGTGGGCAAAGTATGTCGCAAATATCGCGTGGAGAGCGTCATTCACTTTGCGGCCTACAAAGCAGTCGGTGAATCCATGACTGAGCCGCTGCGCTACTACCAAAACAATGTGGCGGCCTCCATCAGACTGGTGGAGTCACTGCTTGAAAACGAAGTAACGCGCATCGTGTTTTCTTCATCGGCCGCGGTGTACGGCACGCCCGACACCGCCCCTGTCAACGAAGATGCACCTGTGCGACCCGAAAGTGTTTACGCCCAAACCAAAGCCGATGTCGAACGCTTTCTTAGCGCGAGTGATGCTGCGGGTCTGAAGTCGGTCTGTCTGCGTTATTTCAACGCAGCCGGCGCCCACGAGTCTGGCGACATGGGCGAAGACTGGTCGGCCACCGAGAACCTGGTTCCGGTCGTCATGAAGGTGTTGTTCGGTGCCCAAGAATCGCTACAGGTGTTTGGCGATGACTACCCCACTGCGGATGGCAGTTGCGTGCGCGACTATGTGCACGTCTCAGATCTCGCCGATGCCCACGTGAAAGCACTCGACTATCTGTCTTCTGGCGGCAAGTCGCTGATCTGCAACGTAGGCACCGGGCAGGGAACTTCTGTCAAACAACTCATTGCGATGACCGAATCAGTTACGGGTCGTGCGCTGCCACACCACATCAGCGGCCGTCGAGCCGGCGACCCCGCTGCGGTATTTGCCGACCCCACGCTGATGCGCGCGATTTTGGGTTGGCGAGCCACGCGAGATTTGCGCGAAATTATCTCCAGCGCGTATCGCTGGCACGAGCGTCACCCCGACGGGTACGACCGGTAATCACGCAGCACTCAACGATTAACGCTGGCGGTCGAGCCAGCCAATCAACATTGCAATCGCCCGTGGGTCGTGACGCAACCGATGCCCACCACCAGGAATGATGTGCAACTCAGCACTGCCGTGCGCTTCGGCAATGGAACGCGAATCGCTCTCGGGCACCAACTCGTCTTCGTCACCGTGCATGAGCAGCAATGGTCGCGGCGCCAGACGGCGAGCCGAATCAACTGGTCGAAAGCGTCGCAGTTCGCGACTCCACTCGTCGAAGTTCGGTGGAAACGACGGGGTGCGCACGGCGCCAATCTCTCGTGTGTGTTCGAGAAATCGCCGTGGTTGATCGGCCCAGTCGTCGAAGTCGGCGCGTGGCCCGAGCAAAGCGCATCCACCCACACGCGGGTCGTCGGCCGCTACGCACAAACCGAGTGACGCACCCGTGTTGGTGCCCAGCATCCACACTTGCGTCGGTTCAGTCTCAGCCACGAGGTGATCAATCGCAGCACGCAAATCTTCGATCCAACCTTGCAGCGAAAAGTCGCCTTCACTGAGACCACATCCACGAAAAGTAAACGTCATGCCCGCCCAACCCAATTCGTTGGCGATGCGGTCGATGAGTTCGGGAAACGAACTCGCCGAGTGCCGCGCATCCTGCGGGCCGATCGGAAACCCGTGACACAACAACACTGCGGGCCGTGCCCCGCTACGCGCCGAACCCGCAGTCAGATAACGCTGGAGACGCCAAGCACCGCTCGCAAACGAGCCGTTCACGCGCGAGCGAGCCGATAACCGCGGTTTCGGGCTTCGGGCAGCGTGTCGGGGCCGAAGCAAAGACCAGAGTTCGTGTTCACGATGTCGTCAATGATGGCGGGGTCAGTCCACGTATCTAGGTCATACACCAGTTGGGTGCGCTTATCGCCCAGAAAACGGGTGTGTTCAAAACGTCCAGGGCGTTCCACGTCACAAATCTAACCTAGGGTTCGGGTATGGCGACAGTGGATTTCTATTTCGACACCATGTGCCCATACGCGCACCAAACCTCGTTATGGATCCGCGAAGTACAACGGCTGACCGATCTGCAGGTGAATTGGAAGTTCTTCAGCCTGGAGGTCATCAACCACGTGGACGGCAAGAAGTTTCCGTGGGAGCGCGAGCTGGCCTTCGGCTGGACACCGCTGCGCGTCGCTGCCTGGTTGCGCCGCCAGAGCAACGACCTTTGCGGTGCCTGGTATCTGGCCAGTGCACATGCCCTGCACATCGAAGGTCGCCGCCCCTACGAAGTCGAGACTGCCAACGAACTGTTGGCGTCAATCGGTGCGCCAAGTGAAACATGGCAAGCGGCCCTCGCCGACCCCACCACTCATGACGATGTGCGACGCGACCACGAGCATGCGGTGAGTGCACTCGGCGGTTTCGGTGTGCCGATCATCGTGCCGCAAACAGGTCGGGCTATCTTCGGCCCCGTCATCGTGCCCGCACCCAGCGGTGACGATGCACTACGACTGTGGGACATCGTGCATGGCGCATCACAGTTCCCACATTTTTATGAATTGAAGGTGCCCAAGACGGCTGACGACCTCACCCATATCGGCAACGCGTTCACCCCGTATCTGCGCACGCGTGAGTGGAACACCGTGCAGAACCCAGCGTTATGACCCGGCCTACCGCACTCATTGATCTATTGCAGGACGTGTGGGCTTCACTCGATTCGTTGCTTGTCACACTCGATGAAAGTCAGTGGAAGACGATGACCGAGTGCCCCGGCTGGACCGTGCAAGACACCGTCGTGCATTTGCTGTCGTCTGAACGTGGTCTGCACGGTGAACCACCCACCACCCACCGCGCCACGAATTTGACGCACGTGAAGAACCCAATCGGTGAATTCAACGAGCACGAAATTGACGCGCGACGCAGCCGCACTGGTGCCGAAGTGTTTGCCGAGTGGCAAGCCATTCAGACCAAGCGACGAGACACATTCGCCACCGCAGGTGATGAATATTTCGCCCGCGAAATGATGACGCCGACCGGCCCCGGCACATTCGCCGATTTTTTGCACATTCGCGTGATGGACGCCTGGGTGCATGAGCAAGACATTCGTCGTGTGTTACGCCAACCTGGCAACGAAGGTGGGCCCGCAGCCCTACACAGCATCGGCCGTTTTGCTCGCTCGCTACCCATGGTGGTGGGCAAACGGGCCGCAGCACCAGATGGCAGCACGGTGCGTATCCACATCACCGGGCCAGTCGTGCGCACGTTTCACATCGCCACCAACGCTGGCAAGGCTGCTCATGTTGACAGTGATGTAGCCGCAGCGACCAGCCCGATTTGCACCATCACCCTTGATAGCAACACCTACGTTGCGCTGTGCTGTGGACGACAGTTTTTTGCATCAGGTGACCCGCGCGTCAATATTGCGGGTGATGTTGCACTTGGCGAACGTGTCATGGCCGGCTTCAACGTGATGATCTAGCGGAGTCTTAGTGATTTCACCGCGTGACGATCACGAAGTGCAGCGCCTACTTGCGCAGTGGAAGCAGATTGACGACGAAGCCGGACGGGCTGCGACTGCTCGCCGGCACCACGTTTTGCAGGCCACTGGTCGGCCCGTAGATGAATACGCGTTTCGCGAAAAACCCAACGACTGGGTGCACCGCGATTGGATGCGGCCAATTCGATTCGTGTACCGCAACATTCCTCAGGGCGTGCGGCTCCAAATCAAAAAGCGCTTGGTCAAGTAGATGCCTAGTTTTTTGTTTGTCACGAACGCTGCTGACGCATCACCCGAAGCACTTGCCGTAACCGCCAAGTCACTGCGTCGCCTGGGCTTCACCCGCCGCCCGTGGTACCTCGCGAATGGGCCTGCAACACTGCAGCAGTTTGCCGGGCGGCGCATCAGTCTCGGCGACGACGAGTCGGCTGAGTGGGTGGTGTTCGTTGCCGCAGGTGATCGCATAACTCGTGATGCTCTTCTTACTGCCGTCAACATGGCAGCCGATGTTGATGTGATATATGGCGATACCTGCCACGACGTCAGATTCGACGACCAGTTACCGACGTTTCAACGTCGCCCCTCGTTTTCTCCTGAGCGGCTGCGCTCACACGACTACATCGGTGAGTTCATCATGGCTCGGCGCTCGGTGGTGAACGCCGCAGGCGGTCTTGAACTGCTCGCCAACGCAGGCTCGCACGATCGCAATTTGCGGTTGACCGAAAAGGCACGACAGGTGTTTCGCTCACCCGTCATTTTCAACGTGACGCCCAACCCCAGCTTGCTGCCCGTGGCCGACCAAGTGGCGGTGGCTGCGCACCTGCAACGCATTGGCATCGCAGCAACGGCGATTCTCGACCCCGCTACCCCGGCCGTGCGAGTAGAACGTACGCTCACACGCCAGCCGAAAATTTCCGTCATCATCCCCACCCGCGGCAGCAGTGCCAAAGTGCGTGGTGTCACTACTGCACTGGTGGTCAACGCAGTACGAACGCTGATCGAGCGTTCCACCTATCAGAACCTAGAAATCATCGTCGTGGCCGACACCCCCACACCACCAGAGGTGCGTGCCGAACTTGCCCGGATTGGTGGCGACCGACTGTTGATCGTTGACTACGACAAGGCGTTCAACTTCGCTGTAAAAAACAACATCGGTGTCGCCCACTCCACTGGTGAGTTCATCTTGTTGCTCAATGACGATGCCGAAATCATCTCGCCCGACGCACTGGCCACCATGCTGGCGATATTCGAAGATGGCAAGGTCGGCATTGTGGGGCCGATGCTCTATTTCGAAGATGGCACCATTCAAAGTGCCGGACACGTCTTTACCCCCGACCCCACCGACATGTATCGCTCACAACCTGCCGACACTCGCGGTGCGCACAACTACGTGCGAGTGCAACGTGAAGCATCAAGCGTTATCGCTGCGTGCTTGCTCACCTCGCGAGCAGTGTTTGATGCAGTTGGTGGGCTCAGCACGCAGTTTCCTGGCAACTGGAACGACATCGACTTTGCCCTCAAGGTGCAGCAGGCCGGCTATGCGGTGATCTTCACCCCACATGCCAAGTTCTTCCACTTCGAGTCAAAAACCCGCGTTGCCCTACGGATTGAAACAGAGGTTGCAAAACTCGGCGGCCGTTGGGGCAACATTCTGGATGATGACCCGTTTTTCAACCCACATCTGCAGCGATTTATCAATGTCTGGCGATCCGACTTTCACACCGAGCGCAGCTACGAAGATGCCCTCGGGCCTACGGCACCAATTTCTTCGAAATAAGCCAGGTGCGCCTGCACCACTCGCACGGCATCAACATCGTCGAGCAACTCAATCTGCAGGCGCTCAGCCTCGCCAAGCAACCATGCGGTGATGGTGTCTTCACTGACCACTAGTTCGTCGTCGATGTCTTGCGGGCGATCGATCACGTCTCGTGGCTGTAGACCCTTGGCGTGCAACCAACGCATGTGGGCAACCAGTAGCTGTTGTACTTCATCGAACGTAAGCCGCGCTTGCGACTCGGCCGGCAGTTGGGCCGCAACAAACTCCACCGCATCATCCAACATGTAAACGGCCCGCGGGGCCACGGCATCCAAGCGGTGCGCCTCGCGACCGATCGACACAGCGGCAATAACGAAAACCACCAGCGCCGACAGCGCAGCGAAGACCAGCGTGACGGAGTTCAGATACCGATTCGCTGCGCGAGTTGCTCGCGATGGTAAGCCGGGTCACCGAACAACAATTCGCTCGACTTGGCACGCTTGAAGTACAGGTGCGCCGGGTGCTCCCATGTGAAACCGATACCACCGTGAATTTGGATGTTCTCGGCTGCGGCGTGGAAATACGCCTCTGAGCAGTACGCCTTGGACAACGATGCCACCGAAGCAAGCTCGTCGTTCATCTCGCTCGCACACCACATGCCGTAGTACGCCGCCGACTTGGCCGACTCGACTTCGAGCAACATGTCGGCACACTTGTGCTTGATGGCCTGAAATGAACCAATCGGACGGCCGAACTGCACACGCACCTTGGCGTACTCCACCGCCATGTCGAGAACTTTTTGTGCCCCACCAACCTGCTCGGCAGCAAGAGCCACGGCAGCAAGGTCGAACACTTTGCTCAACACTTCCCAGCCCTTGCCTTCGGTTCCAATGAGTTCGGCTTCGACACCCTTGAATTCCAACTTGGCTTGCTTGCGAGTTTGATCCATGGTGGAAAGTGCAGTGCGGGTAAGACCCTTGGCGTTGCCGTCGACGGCAAACAGCGACACGCCCTTGGCTGTGCGGGCAGCCACGAGGATCAGCGATGCGGTGTGGCCATCGATGACGAACATTTTTGTGCCGTCGAGCGTGAACTTTGCTCCCGAACCTTTGGCTGCCATCGTGATGCCGGCTTCGTCCCACTTGCCTGATGGCTCGGTGGATGCCAACGTGGCGATGGTCTCGCCAGCAGCGATGCCTGGCAGATACTTCTTCTTGGCTGCATCATCACCGCTTTGCAGCAACGTATTGGCAGCCAACACCACAGTCGCAAAATATGGGGCACACACCAACGCGCGACCCATTTCTTCAAGCACGACGCCAAGTTCAACGTAAGAAAATCCCATGCCACCGAACTCTTCGGGGATGTGCAAACCCATGAGGCCCATCTGTGAGCCCATCTGCTCCCACACGGCTTTGTCGAAACCTTGTTCGGTTTCCATCTGTGTGCGTACGGCTGTCTCTGGCGACTTGGAGTCGAGGAAGGCGCGGACGGTCTTGCGGAGTTCTTCTTGTTCTTCGGTAAAGGCAAAGTTCATGCCATGCATACTGTCGCACGAGCGGCCAAAATCGCCAATCGGAGGCCCAAACGCCCTTTTCTCGCCCATAACGTTGCGTTTATTGGCTCATGCCTAGTAGCCCGGGTTTTGCACCCCGTATTTATTAGCCCGTGCCAGACTTGGCGCCATGAGCACCCTGCACTGGCAGAACGCCGATGTTGAGGTGCACAAAGTAGTGGTCGGGCCCTTTGATAACAACGTGTTCGTGGTGCGCTGTCGGGCCAGCGGTGAAGCGGTGTTGATCGATGCAGCCAACGAACACGAACGGCTGCTCGAGTTGTGCGACGCGCTCGGCGTGCGCAGAGTGCTAGAAACCCACGGCCACTGGGACCACATTCAGGCCGTCGCCGCCATGCGCGAAGCGGGCTACGAAGTTGCCGTCACCGCGCTCGATGCACCGCGGCTCAAAGACGTCGGCTACGACGTGTTTCTCGATGACAAAGAGGTAATCGAAGTCGGACGCTTGCGCTTGCACGCCATCCATACCCCAGGCCACACCGAGGGCTCTATTTGTTTCCAGGTTGCTGACACTCCGCTGTTGTTCACCGGCGACACGCTGTTTCCGGGCGGCCCGGGCGCCACCAAACTCGATGGCGGCGACTTCCCCACCATCATCACTTCGATTAGCGGGTCGTTGTTTGCTTTTCCGGACACCACCTTGGTGCTACCTGGGCACGGCAACGACACCACCATTGGGGCCGAACGCCCGCAACTGGATGCGTGGATCACCCGCGGCTGGTGATGTACACATGTGATACCCGGCGGGGCGTGCGCTATGCCACCCGCCAATTTCCCCTATCGGCGTAGGGGAAATTGCCCTGTGCGAATAGCGTTGCGGAGGTGAGCGAGGCCGCACCCATAGTCATTGATGCCCGGGAATTACTGCGCCTCACCGATGTGCACGCCAAGGCAATCGAAGGCGACCACGACATCTTGCGCGGGTTCAGCCTCACCGTTCGCGAAGGCGAGATTCACGCCATCATGGGCCCCAACGGTTCGGGCAAATCCACGTTGGCGAGCACACTGTTGTCTTCGCCTGCGTACGAAATAACGAGTGGCGACATCGCCTACAAAGGCGACGACATTGCCGCATGGTCCACCACCGAACGTGCCCAGAGGGGCATCTTTTTAGGTTTTCAGTATCCGCAAGAGATTGCCGGGGTGTCGGTGTTGCAGTTTTTGCGTCAGGCGTTGTCGGCGCGCAAAGGCATCGACTTGTCGATTCTTGAATTGCGTCTGGCAGCCATGGACTGGATGAAGCGTCTCGGCATGGATTCGGCATTCATCGACCGGCACCTCAACCAGGGGTTTTCGGGTGGCGAAAAAAAGCGCAACGAAATCATGCAGATGGCAATGCTCGAGCCCGACTTGGCGATTCTTGACGAGACCGACTCGGGCCTAGATATCGACGCGTTGCGCATCGTGGCCAAGGGCATCCGCGAAGTGCGTGCCTTGCGACCGCAACTTGGCATCGTGGTCATCACGCACTACCAACGACTGCTCGACGAACTGCAGCCCGACTTCGTGCACGTGTTGGTCGACGGCCGCATCGTGGCGTCGGGCGGCATGGAAATTGCCATTCAACTTGAAAGTTCCGGTTACGACTCGTTTCGCGGTGAGCCCAAATGAGCCTCGATGTTGCCGCCATTCGGCGCGAGTTTCCGATGCTCGCCAAACAGATCAACGGCAAGCCCGTGCACTATTTGGATAGCGCCAATTCGTCGCACAAGCCCAACTGTGTGATCGACGCCATATCGACCTTCATGCGCGAGGCCTATGCGCCAATCGGACGTAGCTCCTACACCTTGGCGGCCGAAGCATCTGCGGCCTACGAAGCGGCCCGCACCAAGGTGGCCAAGTTCATCAATGCCCGCTCGTCATGTGAGGTGGTGTTCACCAAGAACGCCACCGAGTCGTTGAACTTGGTGGCCCAATCGTGGGGTCGCAGCAACCTGGGCAAGGGTGATGCGATTCTGCTCACGCAC
>SYEA01000134.1 GCA_005800965.1 Actinomycetota bacterium
ACGATCTTCGGCCCGCGCACGCCAGCGTTGCGTCGCTATCACGAGCACGAGACGATTGGCGTTGCGATGCTGGAACAAGCGGGTAGCGACCCCGCCACAGTCATGCTGCTACGGGGTCAAGGTGATGCGCAGCTAGTGGCTGCATTGCGACGTGCTGACGCAATATAAAGAGGGGTTAGCGCGGCAACATGCCGATGGCGCTGTGGGCACGCGCCAGAGTGGCGGCGGCCACGAGTTCAGCACGGGCATCGCCTTGTCGTACCAGTCGCGCTAGTTCGCCGCGATCATTCATGAGTTCGTGGTATCGCAGGCGAATTGGTGTGAGCATCTCGGCGACTGCTGCGCCAGTGGCAGCTTTGAGTGCACCATATTGCGTGTACGAAACTGCGGTTGCCTCGGGCGTGCTGGCCGTGGCGGCGGCCAAAATTTCGAGCAGGTTTGCAACACCAGGTTTGGTGGCACGGTCGTAGACCACTTCGTTGCCGCTATCGGTAACCGCACGCTTGAACTTTTTCTCAATGGCGGCCGGGTCATCAAGCAGATACACGATGCCGGATTCACCACTTGCCGATTTTGACATCTTGGCTTCGGGGTTTTGCAAATCCATCACGCGGGCACCGGCTTTGGGGGTTACGGCTTTGGGCAACACGAATGTGTCACCAAAACGATGATTGAAGCGAATGGCGATATCACGGGTGATTTCAATGTGCTGTCGTTGATCATCGCCGACTGGTACCTCGTTGGCGTCGTACAGCAAAATGTCGGCGGCTTGTAGCGCCGGATACGTAAAGAGGCCAGCCGAGACGAAATCCGCCTCGCGTTTGGCTGCCTTGTCCTTGAATTGCGTCATGCGACTGAGTTCTCCGTACGACACCGTGCATTCCATGATCCAGGCCATCTGTGAATGTTGTGGAAGGTGGCTCTGTACGAATACGGTTGCCACATCGGGGTCGAGACCGACGGCAAAAAGCATCGCGGCCAACGACAGTGTCTGATCGCCCAGTACACCAGGCCCTTCAGCCACGGTGAGTGCGTGCAGGTCAACGATGCCGTGAAACACATCGTTCTCGTGCTGGCCCGACACCCAGTTGCGTAGTGCACCTAGATAGTTGCCGAGGTGCACGTGACCCGTGGGCTGGATACATGACAGGACTCGAGCCACAATCCCAAGTTACTCGTGCGCGCAGCGGTACTCTCGTACAAATGCCGTACGCGGTGTCTACTCCGGTCTTTGAGGGCCCTTTCGACCTACTCTTGCATCTGATTTTGCAGCAAGAAGTGGATATCCACGAGGTGTCGCTCAGTCGCATCGTAGAGGCCTACCTCGTTGAACTAGACAAAATGAAGTCGCTTGACCTCGAAGTGGCGACCGAATTCTTGCTGATTGCAGCCACCCTGATCGACCTCAAGACCAGGCGATTGTTGCCGACGGTCGACGACGGGGATCTTGACGAAGAACTTGCACTCTGGGAAGAACGCGACATCCTGCTGGCGCGTCTGCTCGATTGCAAAACGTTCAAAGATGTAGCCGCAGTGATGCAGCATCTCATCGAGCGCGCCGAGTTGTCGCAACCGCGCTTGGCTGGCCCTGACGAGCGATTCGAGTCGCTGATGCCCGACATGCTCGAAGGTGTTACGCCACTGCGGTTGCAGCGCGCGTTTTTGCGAGCCACCGAGCCCAAGGCACCGGTGTCAATTGATTTGTTTCACGTAGCCCCAATTCGTGCCAGCGTGGCCGATGCACTTGAGGAGTTGCTGCTATCGCTGCCCACGAGTGGGCCGACCTCGTTTCGCACCATCGTGCAGGGCATCACCGATCGAATCGAGGTCGTGGTGCGGTTTCTGGCCCTGCTCGAACTCTTCAAGCAGGGGCGAGTGGAGTTGGTGCAAGCCGAACGATTTGGTGACATCGCAGTGGTGTGGAACGCCGATGCGACGTTCGATGACATGGGAGCAATCGACAACTATGACGGCTGAGAGGTAAACGATGACCCGTGTAACACAGGGCGATATCGATCCCGAAATTGTAAAAGCGCTTGAAGCGATTCTCCTGGTGGCGGTCGAACCAGTGACGGTGAAGTTGTTGGCGCAGGTGTTGGAACAGCCCACCGCAACAGTCGAAGTGTTGTGCAATCGTCTGGCTGCTGCCTACGACGAAGCGGGGCACGGTTTTGCCCTGGTCAGTGTGGCTGGCGGATTTCGTTTGCAGAGTCGCGCAGAGGTGTCGTCGTACGTCGAGCGTTTCATCCTCGACGGGCAACAAGCGCGTATCTCGGCTGCGGCCCTCGAGACGCTGGCGATCATTGCGTACAAGCAGCCGATTTCGCGGACCCAGATTTCGGCGATTCGTGGTGTCGACCCCGAGTCGGTGTTGCGCACCCTGCAAGCCCGCGGCTACATCACCGAGTTGGAGCGCAGCGACGGCCCAGGTTTGGCCGTGATGTATGGAACCACCCCGTTGTTCTTGGAGCGACTCGGTGTCAACGCCCTAGAGAACTTGCCGCCGATCAGCGACTTCGTGCCGGATGCCAACGTCGTCGAGGCGTTGGAGGCAGGTCTTCGTGTGGTGCCTGATACCACGCCGTGAACTCGGAACCAGTCGACGGAGAGCGCCTACAAAAAGTGTTGGCCCAGCGCGGCTTTGGCAGTCGTCGCGTGTGCGAGGAGTTGATTGAACAGGGTCGGGTGACCGTCAACGGTGAACCTGCTCAACTCGGTAGGCGAGTCGATGTGCAACGCGATGCAGTGGCCGTAGACGGGGTGGCTGTTGGTGTGCGACCAGACCTCGTGTACTACTTGTTGCACAAGCCATACAACGTGATTACCACGGTGAAAGACACCCACGACCGCGTGACTGTGGTGGAGTTGGTGCCAAGCGAGCCGCGCGTGTTTCCAGTCGGTCGTTTGGATCTGGATTCTGAGGGGCTCATTATTTTGACCAACGATGGGGAGCTCACCCACCACCTCACACACCCAAGTTTTGGCGTGGAGAAAGAATATTTGGTGCATGTTCGCTGCGGGCCGGATGGAGTGCCTGAAACTGCGCTCAACAAGTTGCGTCGCGGTGTGGAGTTGGACGACGGCATCACCTCGCCGGCCAGGGTGGGCCAAGTGCAGCCGGGGGTGTTGCGCATCGTGATTCACGAAGGGCGTCATCGACAAGTGCGCCGCATGTGTGATGCCGTTGGGCACGAAGTGAATCGGCTGGTGCGTACCCGCATCGGCACCCTCGTTGATGCAACATTGAAGCCCGGTGAATGGCGGCTACTCACCACCCAAGAGGTGCGTTCGCTAGCCGTACGCTGAAATACCGTGACGAGGCGAGCAAATGTCCTTGGGCTAGGCCTCATCGGGGGTTCGGTTGCCGCCGGTCTGCGCGCGGCAGGTTGGCATGTTTCGGGTATCGATGCTGGCAGTGGGCGTGAAGCCGAAGCACTTGCGCGTGGCATAATTGACAGTTGCGGCGTAGACGCCAACGCCGAGATTTCGTTCGTGGCTACCCCGGTGTCGCAGGTCGTCGACGGTGTGCGGACCATGTTGCACAGCACAAGCGGGGTTGTTACCGACGTGGGCTCGGTGAAGTTACCAGTGGTTTCGGCCATCATGGATTCGCGATTTGTGGGCGGGCACCCCATGGCCGGCAGTGAACTGCAAGGTTTGGATGGCGCTGATGCCGAAATGTTTCGTGGTGCGGTGTGGGTGCTGACGCCCAGTTCCACCACCAGTGACGACACGTTCGCCTTGGTTGCCGGTGTTGTACGCGAGTTGGGTGGCGACATGTTGGCGCTTCCAGCACTGCGCCATGATCAACTGGTGGCAGTCACCAGCCACCTGCCACATCTGGCGGCGGCGACACTGCTTACCTTGGCCCGTTCGCGTGCCGACGACCATGCAGCCGTGATGCGACTGGCCGCCGGCGGGTTTCGCGACATGACCCGTGTGGCCAGCGGCCATCCTGCCATTTGGTTGGACATTTGTCGCGAGAATCAAGCGGCGATCGTGGAGGCCATCGATGGCATGATGACCGGGCTGGGCGAAATGCGCCGCATGATCGATGAAACCAACTCGCCGGCGTTGCTAGCCAGGCTGACCGACGCACGTGCCGTGCGCGCGAATCTGCCCGGGCGAGTGCGCGAACTGGTGGACGTTGCCGAAGTGCGGATTCCAATTCCCGATCGCCCGGGTGCCGCAGCCGAGGTGTTCACGCTTGCTGCCGAACTTGGGGTGAATACCGCCAACTTCGAAGTAAGCCACTCCGTCGAAGGTGACCGCGGTGTGCTCATCATGGTGGTGGATGCGGCGAGTGCCGAGCTGTTTCGTGGCGGTTTGATGGCGCGTGGATTCAAACCCGCTGTGGCTCGGGTCGGCTGAGTGGTGTCGAGCGAGTCGTTTGCACCAGTCACTGCACCGCTGCACGGTGTGGTGCGGGTGCCCGGCTCAAAATCGGTGAGTAATCGGGCGTTGGTGTGTGCAGCGCTGGCGCCAGGCGAAAGTCGCCTAACAGGGGTGGCCAGTGGTGACGACACCAGTCGCATGGTTGCTGGGTTGCAACAACTCGGTGCCGAGATCGAAGTGGGTGGTGACACGGTGCAAGTGCGGCGGGCCATTGGGCGAGCGAGCCGTGTTGCCGTGGTGATTGACGCTGGTCTCGCTGGCACCACATCGCGGTTTCTTAGTGCGGTGGCTGCCCTGCGGGTAGGAGCGTCAACGATCACCGGTGACGCAGGCTTGTTGCGGCGCCCAATGGGAGAGTTGCATCGCTTGCTGCGAGACATTGGTGCCAGCGTCTCGAGCGAGCGTGAAGGTTTTTTGCCCGTGACCATTGTTGGTGCGCCCGAACGTAATGCAGGCCCAACGGCAGACATCACCGCTCGCGGGGATGTATCGAGCCAATTTATTTCGGCGCTCATGATGATTGCACCACTGCTCGGGGGGTTGCGCATCAACCTGTCGGGTGCGGTGGTGTCGCGCGGATACCTAGCAATGACCGCCGACGTGATGGCATCGTTTGGTGTCGCGGTGCAGTTGGCTGACGACGTAATTGTCGTGCCAGCGGGGCCGTATCGCGCCGATGCATTTCATGTGGATGCAGATTGGTCGTCGGCAAGTTATCCATTTGCTGCAGTCGCCATCGCAGGGGGCGAAGTCACCGTGCCGGGTTTGCGTAGTGATTCGGCACAACCCGAGGCCGGGTTCGTGGATGTTTTGGCGCGCATGGGATGCACCGTGAGCGAGGATGCCACGGGTGTGATGGTGTCACGCGATGCGCAACGCCCGTTGATCGGGGTGGATGTCGACATGGCCGAGATGAGCGACTTGGTGCCGACGTTGGCCGCTATCGCCGCATGCGCCACCAGCCCGACTCGAATTCGTGGGGTGGGTTTCATTCGGGCCAAAGAAAGTGACCGGTTGGGGGACTTGGCTGGCGAACTTGGTGCATGTGGAGCCCTCATCGAAGTGCACAACGATGGATTGGCAATCACCCCGCGTGCCTTGCGCAGTGCTGTGGTCAACCCTCATGATGACCATCGACTGGCAATGTCGTTGGCGTTGCTCGGCATTCGTCAGGCCGGAATCGTGGTGAGCGATGCACCAGTGGTTGCCAAATCGTGGCCCACGTTTTGGTCAAGCATGCGTCAGGGGCTGGGCCTGTCGTAAAGCTGGGCCTGCTGTAACTCTCGGCTAGAGCCGTGCGATGTTCAGTAGCCGACGCCTGGGCGCAAAGCGCGGTGCGGTGAGCCCGGCTTTTTCGAGCACTCGCACTACGAGCCAACGGGTTCCCGCATAAGCAGCCAACGTGTCGAGCATGTCGTCGTCAGTGCCGCGTGCCTTGCCAGTGAGGGCATGGGCAACGGTGTTTTTTACGTGAAAGTCCCCGACGGGCAGTGCGTCGGGGTCGCCGTGCGACACGCCGATAGCCACCGCTGCGGTCCAGATGCCGATGCCCGGTAGCGCCATGAGGGCGGTGCGTGCCGCCGCGCCATCGAGGTCGCGCGTGCGATCGATGAAGGCTGCATGACGCGCCGCAACGAGCAAGGTGGAGGCCCGTTGGCGTTCGATGCCGAGCCGATGAAACTCCCACGAGGTAACACGGGCCAAGCGGGTCGGCGCTGGAGGCAGTCGCAACCCGAGGGGCCCTGGGGCAACCTCGCCGAACTGTTTACACAAAGCAGCCCACTGTGACATCGCTTGGGCAGCGGTAATGCGTTGACCGAGGATCGCGGGCAGCACTTCGTGGTAGGGCGTGTCGGTGGCCGGCAGCTGCAGATGGCCCACGTGGCGCATGGCGCGCTCGAGCGTTGGGTGTTGTGCCGTGATTCGTGGTGTGGCGGTGGCTCGGGCTGAAAGGCGCTGGTGGCGGTCTGCCAACCATGGCCCACCGTCACCCCAAACCTGCAGGTGGTGGGTGCCATCATCAGCGACGTCGATGGCGATGGTGCCCGGGCCAAGTGGGGTGAGAGTGGCGCGCTCGATTCGCGCTACATCACCTCCACCAGCGAGCGAGGTGGCACCAAGGCGCACTCGCGTGGTGGGGTCGTATGCGCCATTGCGCAACAACATGAGGTCATAGGTGAGTCGGTTGATACACGCGACGGTATGCGCTGGGTGCACGCGTGAACGGGATATTCGGTTGATGCCCGGTGGGTGTAAGACCTACTAGATTCATCGCAGAAAACAAACGGGGGATTTGGGTGTCGCAACGCGAAATAATGACATGGGAAATATTTGGGTCAGCCAGTCGAGAGTTGGCCATGCAGATTGCCAAGTCCGGTTACGAACCTGACATCATCTTGGCAATTGCCCGCGGTGGGCTGCTGGCTGCCGGAGCACTCGGCTACGCATTGTCGGTGAAGAACACCTACACGTTGAATGTGGAGTTCTACACGGGAGTCAACGAGCGGTTGGCGATTCCCATCATGTTGCCGCCAGTACCGTCGATAGTCGACCTGCGCGATTCAAAAGTTTTGATCGTTGATGACGTTGCAGACACTGGTCACACGTTGAAACTGGTCAACGAATTCTGTGCCGGCCAAGTCAAAGAGTCGCGCATTGCGGTGTTGTATGAAAAGTCGGCTTCCATCGTAAAAAGTGACTTTGTTTGGAAGCGCACCGATGAGTGGATCAACTTTCCATGGAGCGATAAAGAACCCGTCGCCAAGCGCGAATGGTCGGTGCGCGACGCCTGAGTGGTGTTGTTGCTGCCCGGCGCTATGGCTTGGTGATTGCAGCGTCTAAAAACTCGTTGGTGGCCAAGTCGCTGGCCTGAATATCAGGAATAGTGAGGCCTTGTTCGCGCAAGATTGGTGTAGCCAGTGCAATGAAGTCGTCAATGCGCGGCGATTCGAGATCGCCAAAGGTCGTGGTTGTTCCATTGCCGACAAGGCCCAGTTGCTGCATGGTGTCGACGGCATAGCGAGCCAATTCAGGAGTCTGTGACCACGATGTGTTGAGTTGGGTGACCACGTCGATGATGGTGGCGATCGTGCGCTCGGGGTTTTTGACGAAATCAATCTGCGCCTGCTGCATGACCGGCACCAATGCGGCAAGGCATGGGCGAAGTTCTTCTAGACGTAATTTGTTGATTGCCAAGTTTTGTGGATACGAAGTCCAGCCGGCATCGTGCACCAGTTGGTAGGCCGTAGTTATTGCGCCAGATTCGAGCGTGCGATAGCGGTACGGCTCGCTCGTGGCAAAACCTTGGTGGGCAATGTCGTCGGTGGCTAGCAACAGATTGCCTTTGTAGTTGGTGTCTACTTTCTCAGGTGGCACAACACCTTGCGCAACGAGGTATCGCATGTAGGGGCGATCGCCAAAGACGCTGACTGCCGCCACTTCGCCTGCGATTTCGGCGATGGTGGACACCTGCGGATGTTTCTCGGCATTCCACAAGATAATTTGTGGGTTGATCGTGAGTGCGTTGAACACCGCCAGTGTGGGCGCTTCTGCATAACGCGAGATGGCCACGTCAGTGCCGACGTATCCAAACATGATGGTGTCGTCAAGAAACATCTCGGTCACCACGGGGGATTCGATGAATGGCCCGCCGGCGCGAATTTGTAGGTCGACACCGCTATCGACGCCATCGACAATGAGCGCACCCGTCGTGGTGCCCGCCGTGGCGTCGACTACATAGTCGCTACCAAGAAGTTCATAGATGCCGCCATGTTCGGCTTGGGGGTACCAATCCGTCTGAATCGCGACGGTGGGGCTGCATACGTCGGCAAGTGAGCCTGCACGTTGACTCATTGGCTCGCTGCCAGAACAACCCGCGACCGCCATGGCCGACAACGTGACAACGACGAGCTGAATCGAGCGACTTATGTTTGATGCCATGGTGAGACGATGAGCCTACGCAACGACTCCACCGCAATGAAGAACCCAAGCCCAAGAAATGCTGCGACCAGGGCTGTGACAAACATCGGGCCCGAACGGGTGTCTTGGAAAAAATAGGTGATGAGACGCCCTAAGCCAGGGGTGCCACGGGTGAAGAAAAAGTCGCCGACCACCGCACCGATAACGGCGAGGCCCGCCGAAACCCGCAGCCCGGCAAAGATTGCCGGGCTTGCTGCTGGCAACTCAAGCTGCATCAGCCGTTGCCATCGAGAAAATTTGGCGAGGGTGAACAGGTCGTGAAGGGGTCGTGAAACCGAGCGCAACCCGAACAGGGTGTTGCTGGCGATCGGGAAAAAGGCGATGAGCACGGTCACCAGAACTCGGGCACCGAACGTGGGCCCAACCACTCGCACGATGATTGGGGTGAGCACGATGATCGGCGTTACCTGCAGCACGATGAGCCATGGCCACAAAGCCGATTCCAACGACCGCGACATATTCATGATTACCCCAAACAAAAGGCCAATGACGATCGAAATCAGCAAGCCAACCAGTGCAGTGCCTGCCGAGATGAAGGTTGCCGAAATTATTCGATCCACCGTGGCCTGGTTGAGACCAACGAAGAGTTGATGCGGTGGGGGAATGATGAGTGCCGAGCCGTCACCGGAAGCAAAATTGTTGTCGAGTGAGTAGGCCAACGCATACCAACCACCGACG
>SYEA01000135.1 GCA_005800965.1 Actinomycetota bacterium
AAGGTTCGGCGCAGGCCTTGCTCGAAGAATTTGTTTATGACGCCGATGGCAATCCAAAAACGGGCAACTTGGCCGAGTACGCATTCATCTCGGCGGTCGAGGCACCCCAGATCGAACTCGTCGCCATGGCCACCCCCACCCCACGCAACCCGTTGGGGGCCAAGGGCGTTGGCGAATCGGGCACGATCGGCTCGACACCAGCAGTGCAATCAGCAGTGGTCGATGCGGTCACCCATTTGGGCGTGCGTCACATCGACATGCCGACAACGCCCGAGCGTGTGTGGCAGGCCATCAATCAGTAAGACTGTCGCGGTGAACAACACGTCGAGTACTGCACCGATCGTTGCCGAAAACCTGTCTCGTCACTTCGGCGAGGTCAAGGCCGTTGATGGCATCAACCTCACGGTGAACCAAGGTGAAATCTTTGGATTCCTCGGGCCCAACGGTGCCGGCAAGAGCACCGTGGTGCGGATTCTCACCACGTTGTTGCGACCCACTAGTGGCACTGCGCGAGTTGCCGGTTTTGATGTGGTCAAACAAGCCGACCAGGTGCGACGCAATATCGGGGTGGCACTACAAGACGCCGCAATCGACCCGCTCATGTCGGGATACGAATTGCTCGAGTTGCAGGCCGTGCTTTACGGGATCGCTGCCAACAAAATGAAGCAGCGCGCCAACGAACTGCTCGAGCGAGTTGGCTTGACTGCTGCCGCAGATCGCCGCGTGTCGACCTATTCAGGTGGCATGCGTCGTCGGCTCGATCTTGCGTTGTCGCTTATTCATCAACCTGCCGTGCTGTTTTTGGATGAGCCAACTACCGGGCTTGACCCGATGAGTCGTCTGACGCTGTGGGAAGAAGTGCGTCGCCTCAATAGTGAAGGCACCACCGTGATGCTCACTACGCAGTACCTGGAAGAAGCCGACCAACTTGCTGATCGCATCGCCATCATCGACCACGGCCACATCGTGCGCGAAGGCAAGCCCAGCGATTTGAAGCGCAGTGTGGGCGACCCGACATTGCTCATTAATGTGTCACGACAACAAATGGATCAAGCCAAGTTGGTGCTCTCGGCATTTGGCGACATGCGCCCAACGGCCGAAGGCACTCTCGGTGTCGGGCTCAAAGGTGGCGCCGAACGTGTTGCCGAAGTGGTGCGCGCTCTCGACGAGGCAAACATCGTGGTCGAACATCTCGAACTCAACCAGCCCAGCCTCGACGACGTGTTCGCTGATGCGACGGGTTACCGCCTTGAAGGGGCCGACAATGCGCCACAAGCCGGCTGACACTGCGCGACAGTTCGCTGCGTTGTCGCGCCGCTCAACATTGGCGATATTTCGACAGCCAGCAATCATCGCGCCGTCGCTCATCTTCCCGCTGTTTTTTGCTGCGCTGGGGTCATCGTCGTTCAGTCGCGCCATCAGCCTGCCCGGGTTCCCCCAAGTGGATTCGTATCTGCAGTTCACGCTGGCGGGCACCGTGACCCAAGGCGTGTTGTTTGGCTCGGTCACTGGCGCTGCAGCACTGGCTACCGATATCGAAGAGGGCTTCTTTGATCGCTTACTTGCTGCACCAACATCGCGAACCTCCATTTTGTTTGGCCGCTTGGCCGGCAGCTCGGTGTTCGGTGGTTTGCAGGCACTCATCTTTCTGCTGGCTCTCCTGCCGTTCGGTGTCACCGTGCAGGCCGGGGTACTGGGTTATGTGTCAATCGTGCTGGCTGGGTTTCTCACCGCGTTCGGTGTCGGTGCGCTCATGTCGGTGGTCGCTTTGAAGACCGGTTCAGCAGAAGCAGTGCAAGGAACGTTTCCGATTCTTTTCATCTTGTTGTTTTTGTCAAGTGCATTCTTTCCGCGCGAAACCATGAGTGGTGCCTACCGACGTATTGCCGACTTCAATCCAATTTCATACATGGTCGAAGGCCAGCGATCGCTTTCCATTGACGGCGCCTCGCTCACCGCAATGACGCAAACACTGGTTATCCCCACGGGTATTGCCGTGCTCACTACGATGCTGGCACTACGCCAACTCTCCGTACGCTTGGCAGCACGATGACCACCACCCGCAGCGTCGGCATTCTTGCCACTCGCAGTGTGCGCACCATTCGCCGTTTGCCGTCGGCATTCTTTCCGGCGCTGGCGATGCCCATTTTCAACATGGTGGTGTTTGCCGGAACGTTCTTTGCCATCACCCAAATACCCAACTTCCCCACCGATCGCTCAATCAATTGGTACATGCCGCTCGGCATCATGATGGGCGCAGCCTTCGGCGGCGTCGGCTTGGGCTTCACCACGATTCGCGATATCGAAACTGGTTTTTACGACCGCCTGCGCATGTCGCCGACGTCTCGCTTGTCGCTCATCCTCGGGCCGTTGACTGGCACCCTCATTCGCGTGCTCCTCATGACCACGCTGGTCATTGTGATTGGCATTGTCCTCGGTGCGCGGTTCACTGGCGGGCTGCTTGGCGTGTTGTGTTTGTACATCAGCGCACTCGGCATCGCCACGACGGGTGCCGGCTGGGGCCTCGGCTTGGCATTCAAGTTCAAAGACATGCGTGGTGCAGCAATCATGCAGTTGTCGATTTTTCTCGTGATGTTCTTGTCATCTGCCCAGGTACCGCTCGAAGTGATGAGCGGCTGGCTGCACACCGTGGCCCGTATCAACCCGGCCACCAACATCTTGCGGCTCGCCCGCGTGGGCCTGGTCAACGAGTCGAGTGCCGACTATTTGTCGTGGAATGCCATCTGGGGCGGGCTCGTGGCAGTGGTGGTCATGAGCGTGCTGTGCCTGGGTTTTGCCCTGCGCAACCTGCAAAAACTCAGCGATTAGACAAACGACCCCCAGCGGGGCAATACTGCGCCTAGGGGTTCTGGGGTGAACCCCGTCACACGACGGAGGGTCATGATGAAGGTTTCCATCACCATCAACGGCGAAGCACAATCACACGAGGTGGAGCCGCGCACGCTGCTCGTGCACTACATCCGTGAGCAAGCAAAGTTGACCGGCACCAACATCGGTTGCGACACCTCGAGTTGCGGTGCCTGCACGGTGCACCTCGACGGCGAAGCAGCCAAGAGCTGCACGATTCTGGCAGCCCAAGCCGACGGTGGTGCAGTGACCACCATCGAAGGTCTCGCCACAAACGGTGAAATGCACCCGATGCAAAAAGCATTCATGGAAAACCACGGTCTGCAGTGCGGTTACTGCACACCTGGCATGGTGATGGCCGCCATCGGTTTGCTAAACGAAAACCCGAAACCCACCGACGAAGAAGTTCGCCTCGGTCTAGAGGGCAACTTGTGTCGTTGCACCGGGTATCACAACATCGTCAAGTCCGTACTCGCAGCGGCCGACAAGTAGGAGCCAACCATGAGCATCACCCAAGAACGTGCGAACAGCATCATCGGCCAGCGCATGCTGCGCCGAGAAGATCCGGCTCTGCTAACCGGCGAAGCCAAGTTCACCAACGACCTCGTGCTTCCCGGCGCGCTTCACCTTGCCGTGTTGCGATCACCATACGCACATGCCCGCATCAAGAGCATCAATGTGTCGGATGCACTTGCGATGCCAGGTGTTGTTGCGGTCTACACCGGCAAAGATCTGCGCGACGCGTGGGCGGCGCCGATGCCGTGTGCCTGGCCAGTCACACCGGACATGAAGAACCCGGCACACTTTCCGCTGGCACTCGACAAAGTGTGTTACGTGGGCGATGGTGTCGTGGCGGTCTTGGCAAATAGCGAAACCGAGTCACGCGATGCGCTTGACGCCATTGATGTCGTCTATGAACCACTGCAGGCGATTACCGACCTAGAAGTTGCCCTCAGTGACAAAACGATCATCCACGAAGACCTCGGCACGAACAAGTCGTACACATGGAATCTGAAAGTTGAAGCAACCGAAGGCGCCGTTGACGAGGCGTTTAAAAATGCCGCATTCACCGTGCGAGAGCGATACGTCCAGCAGCGCCTGATTCCGATGGCGATGGAACCCCGCGCCGTGGCCGCCGTGCCCCAGCCATTTGGCGGAGACATCACGTTGTACTCAGCCACCCAAGTGCCCCACATCTTGAAGGTCATGACCGCCATCACGCTGGGCATTCCCGAGCACCAAGTACGTGTCGTTGCCCCCGCCGTCGGTGGTGGGTTCGGCTCGAAACTTGATGTGTACGCCGAGGAATTGCTGTGCGTCGCTCTTGCCCGCAAACACGGTGCACCCGTGCGCTGGGTGGAAGAGCGCTCGGAAAACACCCAGGCAACCATTCATGGTCGTGGACAGATTCAATTCGTCGAGCTGGCTGCCGACAAAGACGGCAAGCTCACCGCCGTGCGTGTTCGCCTGATCGGCGACATGGGTGCCTACTTGCAACTGGTCACCCCTGGCGTGCCATTGCTTGGTGCATTCCTCTACGCAGGTGTGTACGACCTGCCACTGGCCTACGACTTTTCGTGCACGTCGGTGTTCACCACCATGACACCAACCGACGCCTATCGCGGTGCAGGTCGCCCCGAAGCCACGTACGCCATCGAAGTTGCGATGGATGCATTGGCGCGCAAGATGAAAGTTGACCCATACGAGTTGCGTAAGCGCAACTACATCAAAAAAGAGCAGTTCCCCTACACCGCATTCAGCGGCCTCACTTACGACTCGGGCGACCATCTTGCTGCAGCCGAAAAAGCAATGAGTCACGCCGACTATGCGGCCGTGCGCAAGAAGCAAGCAACACAAAACGTTGCTGGTGCACGCAAGCGTTTGGGCATCGGCATGACGTCATACTTTGAAATGTGCGGATTAGCCCCATCGCGCGTATTGGCATCGTTGAATTACGGCGCCGGCGGATGGGAGTCGGCAACCGTACGCGTGTTACCGACATCCAAGGTGCAGGTCGTAACCGGCACCTCACCACACGGTCAAGGTCATGAAACATCGTGGGCGATGATCGCCTCCGAAAAACTTGGCATTCCACCCGAAGACATCGATGTGCTGCACAGCGACACTGCGATTGCCCCGCTTGGTCTCGACACGTACGGTTCACGTTCGTTGGCCGTCGGTGGCGTGGCTATTGCCGGGGCCTGTGACAAGGTCATCGACAAGGCGCGACTCATCGCAGCCCATCAACTTGAATGTGCCGCCGAAGACCTTGAGTTTGTGCAGGGCACGTTCAGTGTGAAAGGGTCGCCCGACAAAGCGGTGCCAATTGCGGCAATTGCGTTTGCGGCATTCACCGCCCACAACCTGCCCGATGGTGTTGAGCCCAATCTTGAGGCTCAATACACCCATGACCCGAAGAATTTTTCGTGGCCATTTGGCACCCACATCTGCATCTTGGAAATCGACACCGAGACGGGCAAGATCGAGGTGTTGAAGTACATCGCCGTCGACGACTGCGGCAATCAGATCAACCCATTGATCGTTGAAGGCCAGGTTCACGGTGGCGTGGTGCAAGGTATTGCCCAAGCGCTGTACGAAGAAGCCGTCTATGACAGCGATGGCAATCTGAAAACGTCCAACCTTGCCGAATATCTGGTGCCAGCAGCATGTGATGTGCCGCCGATTACCACCGACTTCACCGTCACGCCTTCGCCCACCAACCAGCTGGGCGTCAAAGGTGTCGGCGAGGCAGGCACGATTGGCTCGGCATCCACCGTGATGAATGCGGTACTCGACGCCTTGTCTGGGCTGGGTGTCACCAAACTCGATATGCCCGCATCACCAAACAATGTCTGGAAAGCAATTCAGGCCGCACAAGGAGGCAACTAAATGATTCCGGCGACATTCGAATACAAACGGGCAAGTTCAGCCGACGAGGCCATCAGCCTCATCAGTCAATATGGCGATGAAGCAAAGTTTCTGGCCGGCGGGCACAGTTTGATTCCACTCATGAAGTTGCGCCTGGCGCAGCCCACGATGTTGGTGGATATCGGTCGTGTTAAAGATTTGTCGTACATCAAAGATGCTGGCGATCACATCGCCATTGGTGCACTTACCCGTCACATGGATGTAGAGAAGTCACCAGTGTTGAGCAAGCACGTGCCGCTCTTGGCGCATGCCGCTGGTTATGTGGGTGACGCGCAAGTACGACATCGCGGCACCATCGGTGGCTCAATCGCCCACGCCGACCCCGCCAGCGATTTGACTGCCACCACCTTGGCGCTTGGTGCCACCTACGTGGCGCAAGGCCCCAACGGCAAACGCGAGATTGCCGCCAAAGACTTTTACAAGGGTTTCTTGGAAAGCGCACTTGCCGCCGACGAGATGCTGGTCGAAATCAAAGTACCCAAGATGAATGGTGCCGGCTGGAGCTTCCAGAAGTTCAATCGTCGCGCCGTTGACTGGGCCATCGTTGGTGTTGCTGCATGGCGCAACAATGGTGCCAGTGGTGTGGCATTGGTGAACATGGGTTCAACACCCGTGCTCGCCGGCGCTGTAAGCAGTGCGTTGGCCAAAGGTGCGTCGGTCGCAGATGCTGCTGCACACGCTGCTGACGACGCCGAACCACAAGCCGACCTCAACGCCAGCGTGGAATATCGCACTCATCTGGCCAAGGTGTTGGTGCGTCGCGCGCTCGAACAAGCGTCGAAGTAACTACTGCGGGTTACAGCAACCCGGCGTAACTTCCGCCATCCACCGGCAGGTGGGCACCAGTAATGAATCGTGCCGGCTCGCTGCACAAAAACGCCACCACTTGCCCGAAGTCGAGCGGGTTGCCTACCACGCCGGCTGGAATGCCAAGTTGCTGCGCATCGGGTTGTGCGCCGTACAACTGGGTGATGCGATCGGTGGCATGAATGCCTGGTTGCACCGAATTGACCGTGACACCATCGCCCGCAATTTCGCGGGCGAGCGTTTTTAAAAAGCCGGTAACACCGGCGCGAGCAGTGTTGGAAAGCATCAGATTGGCAATCGGTTGTCGTACCGAAATTGACGTGATTGCCACCACCCTGCCCCATTTGCGTGCGCGCATCGCCGGCACGGCGGCTTCGCACATCGCCACGACCGACAACAAACTTTGCTGTAACGCCGGCAAATAATCGTCGACGGTAAGCGAAGCAAAGTTGCCCGGCTTGGGCCCACCACCGTTGGTGACCAAAATGTCAATGTGCCCCAGTTGTTTGCGGGCTAGCTCGACGAACATTGTTGCCCCATCGCTGGTTGACACATCACATTCGATGCCAACCGCGTTGGGGCCGAGTGCCGCAACGGCTGCATCCACCCGACTTTGCGTACGACCACAGATGGCCACCCGTACCCCGGCTTCGACGAGTGCCTTGGCTGACGCCAAGCCCAACCCCGCAGTGGCAGCGGCCACCGCTGCCGTGCGACCGTTGAGCGATAAATCCATTACGAATTCACGGTAGCGGTTGGCGCTTCGTAGGCTCAAGGGCGTGGCGACTTCGCGTGCATCGCTTGCATCGGTGAGCCACGTGCGCGACGCATTGCAGTCGGCTGGTTATCTGGCCGACGAGGGCTTGGCTACAGCAGTGTTTTTGGCGTTGTCGCTCAAGCGGCCGCTGTTGTTGGAGGGCGAAGCCGGTGTCGGCAAGACCGAATTGGCCAAGGTGCTCGCCACGTTGCGCGGCACCGAACTGATTCGTCTGCAGTGTTACGAAGGCATCGACGCCAGCCAAGCGGTCTATGACTGGGATTATTCACGCCAATTGCTGCACCTGCGCGCCGCCGAGGCCAGCGGCGAAGCAGCGAGCAAAGCCACCGAGAGCCTTGAGAACGAGTTGTACGACGAACGCTTTCTTATTCGTCGTGCATTGCTACGGGCAATTGAGTCAAGCAGCGGTGCAGCGCCCGTGTTGCTCATCGACGAAATTGATCGTGCCGACGACGAGTTCGAGGCCTACTTGCTCGAGGTGTTGTCCGATTTTCAAATCACGGTTCCCGAAGTGGGCACGTTTCGCGCCACCGAGATACCCGTTGTCGTGCTCACATCCAACCGCACACGCGACGTGCACGATGCGTTGAAGCGCCGCTGTTTGTATCACTGGGTCGAACACCCAGGGTTTGAACGCGAAGTCGAAATCGTTCGCCTGCGTGTGCCCCAGGTGCACGAACGTTTGGCGCGCCAAGTGGCCGCCGCCGTCGAACGTTTGCGTTCGCTGCAGTTGTACAAACCACCAGGTGTTGCCGAAACCATCGACTGGGCCACGGCCCTCGGCACGCTTGGTGTAACCCAACTTGACGAAGCGGTGGTGCGCACCACGCTGGGCACGGTGCTCAAGTATCGCGAAGACCACGAGCGCGTCACCGAACACGGCATCGCAGATTTGGTGAAGCACGCTTTCGAGCGCGGTGCGTTGCAAGCGTGACCGCCGAACGCATGGCCGTTGCCTTCGGGCGCGTGCTGCGTGGTGCTGGGCTGCCGGTACCGCTGGATTCAATCGTGACCTTTGTGCAATGTCTTGATGCTGTCGGCATCACCGACCGCAACCGTGTGTATTGGGCCGGGCGCTCCACGCTCGTGCGCCGCCCCGAAGACCGCGAGGCTTTCAATGTGGCATTTGCCGTGTTTTGGGAGCAACTGTCAAGCGACGCCAACCACGAAGAAGTCATCCCAGAGACGGTCACCCTGGCCGTTGATGAACAAGATGATGGCGGCGACGGTGCGGCCGAGCAGTCTGACGACACCATCACTTTGCGTTTCTCGGCAGTTGAAACACTGAGCCAAAAAGATTTCGCCGATTACACCGACAGCGAATTGGCCGAAGCACAACGCCTGATGCGGCGTCTGCGGTTCGTTGGATCGCCGCGTCGTTCGTTGCGCCAACGACCATCGCGGGCCCGACACGGCAACGTCGACGTGCGTCGCACCGTGCGCACATCATTCGCCCATTTGGGCGAACCCGTGCGTCGCCACTGGCGCGAGCCCAGCGAGCGTTTGCGACGGCTCGTGGTGTTGCTCGACGTCTCGGGTTCGATGGAGCCGTACGCCCGCGCATTTTTGCGGTTCATGCATGCCGCAATGGTCGGCCGCCAGCGGGTGGAAGCGTTTACGCTCGGCACTCGCCTCACGCGCGTTACGCGCGAGCTTTCGCATCGCGACCCCGATAAAGCACTGAGCCGCGCATCGCAACAAGTCGCCGACTGGAGCGGCGGCACCCGCATCGGCGAATGTATGCGGGTGTTCAACGACCGCTGGGGTGTGCGTGGCCTGGCCCGCGGCGCAATCGTGGTGGTGCTGTCTGACGGATGGGATCGCGGCAACCCGGATGTGCTCGCCGAACAAATGCAACGCCTAGGCCGCGTGGCACACCGCATCGTGTGGGTGAACCCACTGAAAGTAACCCCGGGTTACGCACCACTCGCCCGCGGCATGGCGGCTGCACTGCCCCACGTTGATGCCTTCGTCGAAGGCCATTCGCTCGAAGCACTAGAGCAACTGGCCGAAGTGATTCACGATGAACGGCGCACCTATGCGTGACTTGCTCAACGACATCGACCGCTGGCGTGAGGCCAACAAGCGCTGTGTGATTGGTCGCGTGGTGGGCATCGATGGCTCGGGCCCGCGCGACCCTGGCGCAGCCATGGCGGTGAATGAAGATGGCGAAGTGGTCGGCTCGGTGAGTGGTGGTTGTGTCGAAGGTGCCGTGGTGGCCGAAGCGCTCGAGATGTTGCGTGAGCGATCGGCGGCAAAAGTGGTGACGTTCGGTTATTCCGATGATGAAGCCTTCGCCGTGGGGTTGACCTGCGGCGGCACGATTCATTTGTTTTTGCAAGAGCTCACCTGATGAACGCCTCGCTCTACGCCGAATTGGCCCAACGACTACGCGCCCACACCCCCACTGCCTTGGTAGTGGTCATCGATGGCCCGCACGCTGGCGCCACCATGGTGGTGTCGCCCAACCAACCGGTGCTCGGCAACTTGGGCGACGACGAACTCACGCGGGTGGCTGCCCGCGACACACTCGGCGAACTCGAAGCCGGGCGCACCAGCACTAGGCACTATGGCCCGCGGGGCCAAACCACACCCGAAGATCTTGCCGATTCGCCCACCGTGCGGGTGTTCATCGAATCGTTTGCGCCGCCGCCGCACATGGTGATTTTTGGTGCGGTGGATTTCACCAGTGCGTTGGCACGTGCAGCAAAACTGTTGGGCTACCGCGTGTCGGTGTGTGATGCCCGCACGGTGTTTGCCACTGCCCGACGGTTTCCGATGGCCGACGACATCATGGTGGCGTGGCCCGATGAAGTATTCGCCCGATACGGCGCCCAACTCGGCGCACGCGACGCCGTGTGCATCCTCACCCACGACCCGAAGTTCGACGTGCCCGCCATTCAGGGGGCACTTGCCACCAACGTGGGATACATCGGCGTGATGGGCAGCCGCAAGACGCACGCCAAACGCCTCGAACGCCTCGCCGAAATTGGCTTGCAGGCAACCGACTTGGTTCGGGTGATGTCGCCAATCGGGTTGGATATCGGCGCACGCACGCCCGAAGAAACTGCAATATCAATTTGTGGCGAAATTATTGCCCGCCGCACCGGGCGTGCTGCGCAGTCGCTGTCGGCGACCACCGGCGCAATTCACTGAAGCGGGCTCACCCACTGCATCCACGACAAACGGGTGGAGTCGATGCGATGAATTTCTACCGAGCGTTGCCCCGAGCGCGCATGAACAATTAAGTGAGGCACACCGAGAGACAACATGATGTGCCCCGGATACCACACCAAGTCGCCCACTTGTGCGTCGTCGCGCACCACGCGTTCGGCGCGCGCGTATTGATACTGCGAGCCGCGTTCAATGGGGACTCCGGCCTGGGCCCATGCAAACTTAGTGAGTGCTGAACAATCAAGGGCGATGAACGGCGCATCAGCGTTGGTGCGATAAGGAACACCCACTTGGCTGAGTGCACTGAACAATGCGATCTTGCGTGTGAGTGGTGCTGACGCCCACACACTGCGCAATTGTTCGGCGTCAGCCTCAAGCAAATGCGCCACCAAACTCGCCAACTCGTCGATTTGTCGGCCAGCAATTGCAGACTGCTCGACTACCGGCACGCTGTGACTGCGACGCAGCTCCAACGCAATCTCGCGCGAAGTGACGGCGATCCACGCCGAAGCGCGTTCAGAAATTGGCAGGGCCGACACTCGCTGTGGGGCGGGCACGCTGAGCAGGGCCAAAGCCACCACACAGGTGCTGAGTGCGAGTCGGACTCCCGCTCGGCAACGTGCGCGAACACGCGAGCGAACACCTGATTGACCACTTGAGCGAACACCTGTTCGTTTTTTGTGGGTCGCCAACGGTAAAGCGCAGCGGGCAATGGTTTTGGGTGACATCTTGACCTCCGAATGACGCAGGGGGTGCGCCACTGGTTGGGGGGATGGGGTGCCCTCCACCCTACCCCGGTTGTAATGAGATTGTAATAATTCGTGGCTTTGTGAATTGCCCCCAACCCGTTGTGCGAGGCTGATTTCGTGCCCGATGTGTCCAGTGCCTCATGGTGACTGCCCCAACGCCCTCTCGCGCGTCCTGCGGGGCGCTGGTGCTGGCTGCAGGCGGTGGTAGCCGTTTTGTTGGCACCACTCACAAACTGCTCACCACAGTGGCTGGCAAGGCCGTGGTGCGCCACGTGCTCGAGGCCGTGGCCACGAGCGGGGTGTCGCCCATCATCGTGGTGACCGGGGCGGTGGCGCTCGACGAGGTGCTCGCAGTACCCCTGCTTGGCAACCCCGAGGTGATCGTTGTGCACAACGCCCGCTGGCAAGCCGGCATGGCCTCGTCGCTGCAGTGTGGGCTCGCTGTGGCCCGACAACATGGGCTGGCTGGTGTGGTGGTGGGTCTGGGTGATCAACCTGGTATTCCGGCAGGTGCGTGGCGGCAAGTTGCCGACACCGATGCCCCGATCGCCGTTGCCACCTATGGCGGGGTGCGCCGCAACCCTGTGCGCCTTCATGCCGAACTGTGGGATCAGCTTCCCCACGATGGCGACGAAGGTGCCCGCACGCTGATACGAGTTCGCCCCGAATTGGTTACAGAAGTAGCCTGCGAAGGCAACCCCGACGACATCGATACCGCCGACGATGTGGCACGGTGGCAACAACACTTGGCGACTCGAGGTGAGCACTGATGGATCTCCACCACGAATTCACCGTGCCAGTGCCAGCAGCCGACGCATGGAAGATTCTCACCGACTTAGAGCGCCTCGCACCGTGCTTGCCGGGTGCCCAACTCACCGAGATTGAAGGCGACATCTATCGCGGTCAAGTAAAAATCAAAGTGGGGCCAATCTTGGCCCAATTCAAAGGCCAGGCATCGTTCGTGTCGCGTGACGACGCCAATTTTCTTGCCTCGCTCACAGCCGAAGGTCGCGACACGGGTGGCAAAGGCAACGCGGCGGCAACCATCACCGCACGACTCGAACCCGTGAGTGCGTCAAGCGCCAAGTGCACGGTCGACACCCAACTCAACATCTCGGGCAAGGTCGCGCAATTCGGTCGTGGTGCGTTGGCCGATGTGAGTGACAAGTTGCTGTTGCAGTTTGTCGACAACTTAAACACGCTGATTGCCTCGCAACCTGTCGATTCAGCACCAGATACAGCACCGACTGCGCCATCCGCTACGCCAAGCGTGCGCAAGATTGAACAAACACAAGAAGTCGCACCACTCAACTTGCTCGATACCGCAGGCAGCACCATCGCCAAGCGTTTGGTACCTGTGCTCGTGGTGATTGCTGCGGTGGTGGCTGGCATTGTCATCTTCCGCTGAATCAGCAACTGCGCTCGATGTCGAGCAGGTCACTGCATTGTTGGGGCGTCACCCGCAAGGCGACTTCACCGTGGTGTTGCGCCACCCCAACGGCCACCCGCGCGTAGTGCGCAATGCACCGTTGCTGCACGACGGCACCCCGATGCCCACGCGTTATTGGTTGGTTGACCCCGCCGATGTTGCTGCAGTGTCTCGGCTTGAAGCCGCTGGTGGTGTGAACACTGCCGAAGCCGAGGTAAACGCCGACGAGTTACTGGCCGCCCACACTGCGTATGCCACCGAGCGCGACGCCCACATCTTGGCCGAGCACTCTGGCCCTCGCCCCTATGGGGGTGTGGCTGGCACTCGGCGTGGCGTGAAGTGTTTGCATGCGCACTACGCCAGTTGGTTGGTGGGTAACGACGACCCAGTGGGCCGCTGGGTGGCCGCAAGGCTCGCCTCATGACGAACACAGCATTTGCCGCCATTGATATTGGATCGAACTCCACCAACTTATTGATCGTCGACGCTGACGGTCGCGAACTCGTGCGCGAAGTAAATGTCACCGCACTCGGTGAAGGCATGGGGACCACTCGCATGGGAACCACTGGTGTCGGCACAACTGGCGTGCTTACTGCTGCGGCAATATCGCGCACGTTGGCTGTGATCACGCAATATTCGGCTCTGGTCAGCCAACACGCGGCACAACTCGCCATCACCGGCACTGCGGCGTGTCGCATGGCCGCTAACACTGCTGAATTTTTTGCCCAAGTACACAGCATCACGGGTGTGCACCCACGGTTGTTGTCCGCCAGCGACGAAGCACGCTTGGCGTGGCAAGGCGCAGTGGCGAGCCTGCCGCCCATCGACGGCGTCACGATGGTCGTTGACATTGGTGGTGCCTCGACCGAACTCACCATCGGCGACACGCGCGATGGCGGTGCCGCCGTGCGCAACAGCGTGTCGCTGCCGTATGGCGTGGTGACCCACACCGAAGCCGAGTTGCACAGCGACCCACCTCGTGCCGAAGAACTTGCCAACGCCATTTCGATCATGGCTGACGCGGTCGACAATGCGGTGATCGAACACCCTGCTCTCGGCGAAGCCAGCCGTGTGGTGGGTGTGGCCGGCAGCATCGTGACTATCGGCGCAGTCGAATTGGGCTTGCGTACCTATGACGCCAGCCGTTTGCATGGCATGGTGCTCACTCGGGCCGCCGCCGAAGACGTGTTTCGCACCCTGGCCACCGAAACGTTTGCTCAACGAGTGCACAACCCTGGGCTTGCGCTGGAACGCGCGGGGGTAATCGTGGCAGGCTGTTGCTTGCTGGTTGCCATCATGCGACGACTTCATCTTGACCACATCATCGTGAGCACCCACAATTTGCTCGACGGCCTGGTGGCCGAGTTGCGTGCCGGCACGACCTTGCCAGGCAACGCATGAAGCCGTCGGCCACACCGCGACAGCGTGGGGATAAGCGTGTTGAACAACGCTCCGATCAACGCGTCGTGCACCCTGCCGGGCTGAGCAGTGCGCTGCGTTTGCATGGGCGCCGCGTGATGTTGCGCCCGCTCGCAGCCAACGACTTCGCGGCCTTCAGCGAGGTGCGCATTCGCAATGGTCGCTGGCTCACCGATTGGGAACCACTGCGCCCAGTCGCTGCCGTCGACCCTGCGTACAACGCCGAAGCATTCGAGCGACGCTGTGTGGTGCGCGAACGTGAGCGCGCGGCCGGCAACGCCTACAGCTTCGGCATTTTTGTCGACTCGATGTTTTGTGGCGAAGTCAACCTCAACGGTGTGACTCGCGGTTCAATGCAGTCGGCAACGGTTGGCTACTGGGTTGACCACGCCAAGGCCGGGCATGGCTATGTGCCCGAAGCAGTTGCCGTCGTTACCCGTTTTGCTTTCGAGCAACTGCGTTTGCATCGTCTGGAAATTTGCATCATCCCGCGCAATGCCAAGAGCCTCCGCGTCGTGCACAAACTTGAGTGGCGCTACGAAGGCCGCGCCGAACGATTTTTGGAAATCAATGGCGTGTGGGAAGACCACGATCGCTTCGGCTTCACCACCGAAGAGTGGGATATTCGAGCCGAAGAACTCAGCCGCGACTGGCTCTAGCGCTTCGAAATCTTGGCTTGCAACGCAGCGAGGCGTTCGCGAAACCACGGTTGACGCGTCGACCACACTTGCGGGCCAAGCTCGAATTCCACTGCCTCCGGGTGGGTGGGCACGGCCCCAATATCGATCACTGTCCTTTTGATTGACACAAGCAACTCTTTGGGTGCCGCCGCCGCTTTGGCCGCAAACTCGCGCGCCGTGGGCATGAGCGCTTCGTCATCGACGCACTTCCACACCAAGCCGGCGCGCAATGCAGCCTCGCCATCGAGCACTTCGCCAAAGGCGACGCTGGCCATGGCGGTTTGCAGGCCGGCAATGCGCAACTGCATCCACGTGTTGCCACCGCCTGGGTGCAGGCCCAACTGCACAAAGCGCGAATCAAACCTGGCGCTCTTGGCGGCGATGCGCACATCGCACCCCAAGGCCAGGTTCATGCCTGCACCAACTGCTGCGCCATTGACCGCAGCGACGGTGGGCAACGGGCTGCGGGCCACACGCAGGAACCCCTCGTAAATGCCCAGCAGCGACTCGCGGGTGGCTTCGGCCAAATTACCCAGGTTGGCGCCCGCACAAAACGCTGGTGCCGTGCCCGTCACGATCACCACCCGCACGTTGGGGTCGCTTTCGGCGGCGTTCATCGCGGTAACTATTTCGGCCACCATGTCGGCAGTCATCGAGTTGCGCTCTTGCGGGTTGTTGAGGGTGAGTGTGGCAATGCCATCGCTCACGTCGTAGATGACCATCGCCATACCTGAGATTCTCGCACACAGGTAGCGTGATTTCGTGCTCGACCACGTGTTTACCGATGCCATTGGTGCATTGCGTGATGCATTCACCAACGCATTTCTTGAACGTCAAGCCTTTGAAGAACACCTGCATTCCGACGTGCTGCTCGGTGACTTGGTATGGGCCACCAGTTATGGCCTGCCCGGCGAAGGCCAACCGCCGCGGGTGGTTGCGCACATCACCTTCACCTGGCCATCGTGGAGCCAGGCCACCTATCGCGCATGGTATGTCGAAGAGATCTTTCATGAATCACCGCTCATCGAAATGGAAATCGTGTTTCGCCTCCAGCGGCTGGCCACCTTGCCTGATGCCACGCAGATTGCGGGTGTGGCGCCGTTGACCAGCCCGCGTCTGGGTAACCAACAACTCAATCGCGAAAGCATCAGCAGTGAAACCATCACCACCGCCAACGTGAAGCGCCCGATCGATCATGCCGCCGAAATTGTGTATCAAGGCGCCTACGAACTGTCGGAAGAAACTTTGGCCGACGGCACCAACGCCACGCTTGACCAACACTTTGGTTCGCTTGGTGGTTGGGTGGCGTCGACATTAGTGAAGTTGGGCGACCTGCAATTCGCCTACCACCCCGCTGACGACGACAAATAACGCAGCCACTCGCGGCTTGGGCGCAAACGAGCCTTTGGCTCTTTAGCGCAGATCGTCGGGCAACAACGACGCCAACGCCACCTGCGGGCGCGGGCCCATGTGCATGATGACTTCGGCGGCACAGATGGTGCCGATTTCGGCACTTTGCTCGAGTGACTTGCCGTGGGTTAGCCAATACAAAAACCCGGCGGCATACATGTCGCCTGCGCCAGTGGCGTCGATGATTGGGTCAACAGGCAACGCCGGCACTTCGATGTAGTCGTCAGCGGTGATCACAACGCTGCCCTGCTTGCTGCGGGTCACCACTGCCAACGGGCACTTGTCGCGCAGCACCTGCACCGATGCTGCGAAGTCGTCAGTGCCAAACAGCACCGCAAGTTCGTGTTCGTTGGCAAACAACAGATCCACCTCGTCACACACCAAGGCATGAAAGTCGCCGTGATGCCGCTGCACACAAAACGAATCAGACAACGTGAGCGCCACTTTGCGCCCGGCCTCGTGGGCATATTGCGCCGCTACCCGAAATGCCTCTTTGGCGTCGTCTTTGTCATATAAATAACCCTCGAGCAGCACCCATTCGGCGCTTTGCACAGCTGGCTTTGAGATATCGGCTGGGCACAACACCGCGCCTGCACCCAAATAGGTGCTCATGGTGCGCTGACCGTCGGGGGGGACCACGATGACACAACGGCCGGTGGGCAACCCGTGATCTTTGGGTGCCGGGAAAAACGACACTCCGGCCTCGTGGAGGTCGCCCGAGAACACCCCGCCCAGGTCGTCGTCGGCGATCTTGCCGATGAAGCCGGCTCGTCCACCGAGGCTCGCCAAACCGTGACTGGTGTTGGCCACCGAGCCGCCGCTCGACATCACATTCGGGGCAATTTGTGATCGCAAGAATGCCGAGCGCCCGTCATCCACCAGCATCATTGACGCTTTCGTGAGATTGTGCTCGGTGAGAAAGTCCTCGTCCACGGACGCGATGATGTCCACCATGGCATTGCCGATGGTGACGGCGTGCAGCGTGGCAGATTTCACGACTTCATCACCCTAGATGGTGGCAATCATCCAGCAAGCCACCGTAAGCGCACTAGTTTATCCAGTCTCAGATACCTAGAAGGGTCCCGAACATGAAAGCAAAAACGCTCACAGCTCAACTCAAAAAGGCCTCATCACTCTCGGCGCAAACAGTGGCTGATCGTCTCGTGGCATTGCGTGCTGAGCGTGGCTTTTCACAAGCGCACCTCGCCGAACTTGCAGGTGTCGACAGAAAAACCATCAACAGAATTGAAAACGGCCACTTCTCGCCATCGCTCGACACCCTCACCCGCTTGAGTGTGGTGTTGAAGTGTCGCCTCGCAGATCTTGTGGATGCCAAGCGCTCAAAGCGCTAGCTATCGTCGAATCTCGGTTCAATGCCCTAGCGGCGGTCGGCTTTCAGGGTGCCGTTGACGATTTGTTCACGCAACTCGCGCTTCAAAAACTTGCCAGCCGCATTTCGTGGCAGGGGCTCGCCCATCAACACCACGTGAGCAGGAATCTTGAACGCAGCAATCTTGCCGTCGAGAAAGTTCCACAGTTCGGACGGTGTGATGCGATGCCCCGCCTTGGCATACACCGCCACGGCAACTTCTTCACCGAGACGCTCGTGCGGGACGCCGAACACGGCTGCTTCGTGCACAGCGGGATGTTCGTAAATAGCGTGCTCCACCTCGGCGCCATACACGTTTTCACCGGCGCGCAGAATCATGTCCTTGGCGCGATCTTCGATGTAGACAAAGCCCTCGTCATCGATGCGGCC
>SYEA01000136.1 GCA_005800965.1 Actinomycetota bacterium
CATGGCATCGCTCACGCTCGAAGTGCGTGAGTCGAACGTGTCGGCACAATCGTTGTATCGACGGTTTGGTTTTGCGCCAGTCGGAGTGCGAGCCAAATATTATGAAAATCGCGACGACGCCATTGTTATGTGGTGCACCGATATTCAAAGCGAGGCGTATGAAGCACGTCTGCAAACAATCGAGACCGAACGGGGTAGCGACTCATGACGGCGCCTAACAACGAGGCGCCCAAGAGCAAGGTGTCGGTTGATGAATCGACGGTGGTGCTCGGTATCGAAACCAGTTGTGACGAAACCGCCGTTGCCGTAGTGATGGGTGGCACCGACGTGTTGTCGTCGGTGGTCGCCAGCCAACTTGTCGAGCACGCTCGGTTTGGTGGTGTGGTGCCCGAAATTGCGAGCCGCGCCCATCTCGAAGCATTGCCGCATGTGACTGCACAGGCGATGCAGCAAGCCAACATCGATCTCTCACGTGTTGACGCTGTTGCTGCCACGGTGGGGCCCGGTTTGATTGGCGCATTGTTGGTGGGTGTGTCGGCGGCGAAGGCAGCGGCATTGGCGTTGGATGTGCCGTTCATCGGTGTGAACCATCTTGAAGCGCACCTCTATGCAGCCTTGCTCGATGAACCAAACGCCAAGTTTCCGATGTTGTTCGGCTTGGTGTCTGGCGGGCACACCTTGTTTGTAGAGATGCTCGACTACGACTCGTATCAGGTCATTGGTCAAACCATCGACGATGCAGCCGGTGAAGCATTCGACAAAGTGGCGCGGTTTCTCGGCCTGTCATACCCCGGTGGCCCAGCCATCGATGCAGCCGCCACGCGCGGCAACGACAAAGCCATCAACTTTCCGCGGGCCATGCTCAACGATGGTCTCGACGTTTCATTCAGCGGGCTCAAGACCTCGGTCATCAACCATGTGCGGGCCAACCCCAGTGTGTCTACCGATGATGTTGCGGCTTCGTTTCAGCGTGCCGTGGTCGATGTTTTGGTGCACAAGGCTCGTCGGGCAGCACGCCAGATCAACGCCCGCACCATTGCGCTGGGTGGTGGTGTGGCTGCCAACTCGCTGTTGCGTCGCGAGATGACTTTGGCTGGCAATACCGATGGCATGGAAGTGGTGTTACCGTCACGCGAGATGTGCACCGACAACGCAGCGATGATTGCCAGTGCCGGTTGGTATTGCCTGCGTCGTGGTGAAGTGTCGACACTCGATGCTGGGGCGAACCCCAACTTAAAACTCGGGGCAGGTCAGCGATGACGTCGACGCTCAAGCCGTTGGTTCTGCGCGGGGCAGCGACGCACGGCGCACCAAGTCGCGGTATCGAAGTCTGGCCACCCGTGGTGCTGGCACCGATGGCGGGTGTCACCAATGCACCGTTTCGGTCACTTTGTCGCAACTTCGGGCCGGGTCTGGTGTACGTCAACGAAATGATCATGGCGGCTGCGCTGGTCTATGGCAATCCGCGCACTCGTTCGATGGTGTCGTTTGCCCCCGACGAAACGTTTCGCAGTTTGCAGTTGTACGGCAGCGACCCCGTCATTGTTGAACAAGCGGTCGAGGTGCTGGGCAGCGAAAATTTGGTGGATCACATCGACTTGAACTTCGGTTGCCCAGCCGCCAAGGTCACGCGCAAGGGTGGTGGTGCCGCTGTGCCCCTGAAAAAAAATCTGCTGGCCGAAATCGTGCGTGCAGCGGTGCGTGCGGGCAGTCGGTACGGCATTCCGATTACGTGCAAATTTCGCATGGGTATCAACGACGACCTGATCACCTATATAGACACGGGCAAGATTTGTCGTGATGCCGGCGCGGTGATGATTGCACTCCACGCTCGCACCGCCCAGCAGCACTATGCACCGAGCGCGCGGTGGGAAGCCATCGCCACCCTGAAACAACAAGTCGAGGGCATCCCGGTGTTGGGCAACGGCGATATTTGGTGCGCCGACGATGCACTGCGAATGGTTGCTGAAACCGGTTGCGATGGTGTGGTGATTGGTCGCGGTTGTTTGGGCAAGCCGTGGCTGTTTCGTGATTTGATCGATGGCTTTACCGGCCGCCCACGCCAGAGTGCTCCGTTGCTGGGTGCAGTGCTCGCTGTGATGTTGACCCACGCCGAGTCGCTCATGCAGCATCATCGCGACAATGGCCGCAATGACGACACCAAAGGCATTCGCGAGTTTCGCAAGCATTGTGGTTGGTATCTCACCGGATACCCGGTGGGGCCCGAAGCGCGACGTGCATTTTCTGAAGTCTCAACACTCGACGACGTGCGCAATCTGGCGGCCTCGCTCGACCCGTCACTTGCATTGGTTGAAGGCGGCGAGCGACTTGCGCGCGGCCACACCAATGGCCCGATCAACGTGGTGTTGCCGCACGGCTACCTTGACCACCTCGACGACCTTGAAGTGCCTGCCGATGCATTGCTCACCACGATGAGCGGTGGATGACCCAGTTGGTATTGGCGTCGCGTTCACCGCGGCGTGCCGAGATACTCACGCAACTGGGTGTGGCGTTCATAGTTGACGCCGCCAATCTCGATGAGTCACCGGTGGTGGGTGAGTCACCGCAAGAGCACGTGCTGCGATTGGCCACAGCAAAGTGTTTGAGTGTGGCTGCGCGCCATGGTGCCGATGCTGTGGTGCTGGGTGCTGACACCACGGTGGATGTTGATGGTGAGATTTTTGGCACGCCACGCGATATCGATGACGCCCGCCAGATGTTGTTGCGGCTCGCTGGACGCACCCACCATGTGCACACCGCAGTGTGTGTGACTGGCCAGCAACCCGGTGAGCAAACCAGCCAGCAGGCGATGCTCGATTCGGCCACGGTCACCATGACCCCCATTGCGGCCGATGCACTCGAGCAGTATCTGCTGACGGGAGAGTCACTCGACAAAGCGGGTGCTTACGCCGTGCAAGGCCAGGCGGGCGTGTTCGTCGCCCAGGTGAGCGGCGACTTCAGCACGGTGATCGGGCTGCCGATTCCGCTCGTCCAGCAACTCCTGCGCCCCTTCAGGTTGTTGCCGCCCCAGCCTCGCCCCTAGCATTAGCACTCGCCTTCAGAGAGTGCTAACTGCGTCTCTGTGGCGAAAAGACAGCCCGTCTCCCGCCCGGGAGACCTGCACGAAAAGGAAAACATATGAACTTCAAGCCCCTTGATGACCGAGTGGTGGTCAAGCCATCCGAAGCCGAGCAGACCACCGCGTCAGGCCTCGTCATCCCCGACACTGCCAAAGAGAAGCCACAGCAGGGCACCGTGCTCGCCGTTGGCCCAGGTCGCTGGAGCGACACCGCCGGCAAGTACTTCCCACTTGACCTGAAGGTTGGCGATGTTGTTCTGTACAGCAAGTACGGCGGCACCGAAGTCACGCACAAGGGCGACGACCTGCTCATCCTCACGAGCCGCGATGTGCTCGCGATCGTTTCCAAATAATTACTCCGTAACCACAACAGAAACAGGAACATCACATGCCAAAGATGCTGAAATTCGATGAAGAAGCACGCCGCGCTCTTGAAGCCGGCGTCAACAAACTTGCTGACGCAGTAAAAGTCACGCTGGGACCAAAGGGTCGCAACGTGGTGCTCGACAAGAAGTTCGGCGCACCAACCATCACCAACGACGGTGTGTCCATCGCCAAGGAAGTCGAACTGGAGGACCCATTCGAGAACATGGGCGCCCAGTTGGTGAAGGAAGTCGCCACCAAGTCCAACGATGTCGCCGGTGACGGCACCAACACCGAAACGGTGCTCGCACAGGCCATGGTCACCCACGGCATGCGCAACGTTGCCGCCGGTGCAAACCCCATGGGCTTGAAGCGCGGTATCGAAAAGGCCGTTGCTGCAGCCGTGGAGTCGATCAAGTCACAGGCCAAGGAAGTGGACGACAAGGGCGACATCGCCAACGTAGCCACCATCTCGGCTGCCGACGCCGCAATCGGCAAGGTCATCGCCGACGCCATCGACAAGGTGGGCA
>SYEA01000137.1 GCA_005800965.1 Actinomycetota bacterium
AGTTCGCTGAGCGACAGCGGCGCATCCAGCGGCGGCGGATCCATTCGCACGCGATCGACCGCGTACTTCAGCACTGCATCGGCGAGTTTCTGGCTGTCTTCGTCGTGGTAGTGCATCCAGTAGCCGTCTGACTCATCTGGGTAGGCCGACGCCTGAGTATTCACTGCGCAAACACTAGAAGGCGCTACGCCAGGCTCACGTGCTTATGCGTTACGCCAGGCTCACGATATCCAGCCACGATTCGCTGTAGTAATCGACCTGGCCGTCAGGCATCACTAATACTTTGGTCGGTGCGAGCTGCTCGACGAAGTCGGTGTCGTGGCTCACGAGCACGATGGCCCCGTTCCACTCCGACAGTGCTGCAGCCACTGCGTCACGGCTGGATGGGTCGAGGTTGTTGGTCGGTTCGTCGAGAAGCAACAAGTTGTTACGGCCCACCATCAACATCGCTAGTGCCAACTTGGTTTTTTCTCCACCCGACAGCGTGGATGATTCTTGAAACACTTTGTCACCAGACAACCCAAACGACCCGAGCATGCCTCGCAGCTGGGTTTCAGTAAGGCCCAACCCCACTGGCGCCATCTCACGCATGTGATAGATGAGTGACTTCTCCCCTTGCAAATTGTCATGCTCTTGGGCGTAGTAGCCCATTTGCACTTGATATCCGAACGAAAAGTCCCCATCGTCTGCCTGTGATTCGCCAGCCAAGATGCGCAGCAGTGACGTTTTGCCGGCACCGTTTAAGCCCAACACCAAGATGCGCTCACCGCGACCCAAATCGAAGCTCACATCATGAAACACGTCGGGTCCGCCATAGGTTTTGCGCAATCCATTGGCTGTCAGCACCGTTTCGCCGCAGCTTGGTGCATCCGGAAACTTGACCGCCAGCGTGCGCTTGGCGCGCGGGGCGTGCACTCGGTCGGCATCCAAACGATCGATGCGCTTTTCGATGCTCTTGGCCATTGACGCCTTTGATGCTTTGGCCCCGAAGCGATCCACCACTCGTTGCAGGCGATCGATTTCTTTCGACTGCTGCGTGGCCATCTTCACCGCTCGTGCCTCGTCGGCCTCGCGCGCGCGCAGATATTGCGAATAGGTGCCGCGATATTCCACGATGGTGCCGGCATCGGCTTCGCTCGGGCGGTCAAGATGCAACACGCGGGTGATCGCCTCGTCAAGCAGTTCGAGGTCGTGGCTAATCACCAACAATGCGCCTTTGTAGCCACGCAAAAACTCCAACATCCACATTTTTGCATCGACATCAAGGTGGTTTGTGGGTTCGTCGAGCAACAGGGTTTCGCTGCCTCCATACAAGATGCGACATAATTCCACCCGTCGGCGCTCACCACCAGACAACACGCCAAGTTGCAGATCGAGCCGATCGGCCTTCAGCCCGAGGCCGGCAGCAATGGCACGCGCCTCGCTGTTTGCTGCATAGCCACCTTTGCGCTCGAAATCATCCTGGGCTTTGGTGAATCGCGCGATGTTTTGTTCGTCGGCACGTTCTTCCATGGCAATGCGCAACTTCTCTAGCCGCGTGATGTCCTCGTCGATACCGCGCGACGACAAAATGTGCGACACGGCCGTGCGACCGTCAAACGCACCGGCAATTCGTGGATCTTGTGGCAGATACCCAAACGCCCCGCCGCGAGTGATGGTGCCGGCCTTCGGCTCGGCTGCCCCACCCAGCACTTTGAACAAACTGGTTTTCCCCGCACCGTTGCGCCCAACCAAGCCCACCTTGTCGCGGGGCATCACTGCGAAAGTCGCGTCGTTCACCACCATACGCGCGCCGACTTCGACACTGAGATTTCGAACCTGAAGCACCGTCCAAGGCTCGCACCTCATCCGCCCTCTCACAACGTTGCGGTGCGGAATCCCTGATTTGATTGTGCGTCAGCCCTAATCTCGGTATGTGGCTAGCGCATCAACCGTGCTTGTTGCAGCATCTGTCACCATCGTGTGTTTGATGCTGGCCACCTGGTCGGTTTCTTTGTTACGTCGAGATGCGTCGATCGTCGACATCGCATGGGGGCTCGGCTTTGTGTTGGTGGCCTGGGCCGCAAGATTTGTCACAGGTGCCTCGGGGGCGGGCAATTGGTTGTTGTTGCTGATGGTCACTGTGTGGGGCCTGCGATTAACGGGCTATCTTGCCAAGCGCAACTTGGGCAAGGGTGAAGACTTTCGTTATCGCGCCATGCGTCGCAAACACGGCGAGCGATTCGCAATCGTGAGCCTGTACACAGTTTTTGGTCTGCAGGGTGCGCTCATGATGCTGGTTTCGCTGCCGGTGTCATTGGGTCAACGCGATACGGATGCGGGCGCGGGCTTCGTCGTCTTACTCGGCTTTGTCGTGTGGGCAGTTGGGTTGTATTTCGAAGTTGTCGGCGATGCGCAACTCGCACGATTCAAACGCGACCCGCGCAACGCCGACCAGATCATGGATCAAGGCCTCTGGGGGCTCACCCGTCACCCAAATTATTTTGGCGATGCACTGGTGTGGTGGGGTCTGGCCATTGTCGGGTCGACTCAAGGCGCCGGCATCTTTGCATTTCTTGGTGCAGCCGTAATGACCGTGTTACTGGTGCGTGTCTCGGGTGCCGCCCTACTCGATCGACTGCTTGCCAAGCGCAAACCTGGCTACGCCGAATACATGGCTCGCACCAGTGGCTTTATTCCGTTGCCGCGACGGTCTGCCCAGGCTCGTAACCCACGACGCGGTCAGCCAAGGCGTCCACGTCCTGAGCGTCATGAGTCACCAAGAGAGCAATAACGCCGCGCTCGTCCACCAGCGAACGCACCAACTGGCGCATCGCCTGCCGGGCTGCTGCATCTAGCGAACTAAACGGCTCATCAAGCAACAACACACGAGCCTCCCCCGCCAAGGCGCGGGCCAGGGCCACGCGTTGACGCTCACCGCCCGATAACGAGCGTGTTTTTGCTGTGGCTAGAGCTGCCACACCAACTCGCTCGAGCAACTCGGCCGCGACAACACGCGCGGCTGCCAGGCCAACATTGCGAACGGCCAGCGCCACATTGTCGAGTGGGCTTTTGTGTTCAAACAGTGCCGCGTGTTGATACACCATGCCCACACGACGATCTTGTGAGCGCAGGTGCACGCTGCGAGCCGGTTCGGCAAAGGTCACGTCGCCACAGCGAATGTGACCGCGCACAGGACGAATGGTGCCTGCAATCGCCGCCAATGTAAGACTCTTGCCCGACCCCGACGGCCCTGACAGCACGGTGATGCCACGCCCGGCGACGAAGGCTGCATCCACACCGAACCCCGGCACTTCGACCCGCACGTCCACGATCAAATTGCTCATCGGCGCCGCGCAAATATTTGAGTCACGAAAATGAGCACCACTACCGCGATGCCGCCCAGCACCAACGACCCAGTGCGTGCGGTTGCTTCATCGCCTGCTTGCACGGCGTCATACACGGCTACGGGCAATGTTTGAGTTTGCCCAGGGATGTTGCCAGCCAACATGACGGTGGCACCAAAGTCGCCAAGCGCTCGAGCAAACCCGAGTGCAACACCAGCACCAATCCCACGCGCCGCCAGCGGCAGGGTCACCACACGCGCTACCTTCCACTCCGACATCCCCACCACTCGCGCGGCTTGTTCCACTCGCGGGTCGACATTGCTGATCGCAGCGCGCGCAGCACGAATCACGAATGGCAAGGCCGAGACCGTGGCTGCCACAACTGCACCAGACTGCGTAAATACCAACGGTGCACCAAAGAGCGACTCCCACGTGCGCCCCAAGGTAGAGCGAGTGCCGAGCAGCGTGAGTAAGTAATAGCCCAACACCGTGGGCGGCAACACGATGGGCAGGGTGAACACCGCTTCCACCACCGATGTCCATCGCGACTGCCACTTGGCCAGCAGATACGCCAAGGCCACGCCGAACACCACCGCTAATACCGTGGCAATTGCCGAGACCCGCAGCGACAGCCACAGCGGAAACCAGTCGGTCACGACTCCACCATAAACCCGTAGCGCTGCAGAATTGTTCGTCCGGCTGGCGACATAAGCGCGCTGATGAACGCTTCTGCCGCCCGGTTGCCAACACCCTGGGTGGTCACCACCAACGCTTGGCGGATTGGTTGATGAAGGTCTTGTGCAATTACGAGGTGGCTGGTGTCGATAACCAGCGGCAGTGCCACGAAGCCCGCCTGGGCCTCCCCAGCGCGCACGATGCGCACAGCATCGGCGACGTTGTCGGCCAAAATCAAGCGGCCCACCACTTCTTCATACACACCCAGGCGTTCCAGGGTTTCGCGGGCTGCTACGCCGTATGGCGCATGAGCAGGGTTGGCAATCACGATGCGCGAGAACGTCGCAATGGTTTCCAAGGTGCTTGGCAACTCGACATCGCTCGCGGTGATCAGTGCCAAACGCCCCACGGCAAACGACTCACGCGTTGAGCCAACGCCCTTGCCTGCGGCGATTACATCGTCGACGAAAGCGGTGTTTGCCGCAACGTACACGTCAAAGGGCGCACCAGCAATCACTTGCTCCCGTAACAAGCCCGACGAGCCGAAAACAAAACCGATGTCGACGTCGCTTTGAAGTTTTGCCAGGGCTGCAACTTCGACGAACGCGTCCCGCGTATCACTCGCGGCCGCCACAACGGCGTCGTAACGAACTTCGCTACTGCAGGCGGCGCTGCCCAGGGCCACTAAGCAGCCGACGAGAAGGCAGGC
>SYEA01000138.1 GCA_005800965.1 Actinomycetota bacterium
CGGTGAAGGCGTCGTAGCCGTCGCGCTCGAGTTGGTCGGCCAGTTCCGGCCCACCGCTGGCGACGATTCGTCCCTTGGCAAGGATGTGCACGAAGTTGGGCTTCAAGTCGGCAAAAATGCGGCTGTAGTGCGTGATCACCAACACGCCCAACTTGCGCTCGTTGGTGAGGTCCTCCACGCGTCGAGCACAATCAGTTAAGGCATCGATATCCAATCCTGAGTCGAGCTCGTCGAGCACGACGATGCGCGGGTCCAGCATGGCAAGCTGCAGGGTTTCGTTACGCTTCTTTTCGCCACCCGAGAAGTCCACGTTGACAGCGCGATGGATGAGTGCTTCGTCCAACCCGATTCGGACGGCCTCTATACCGATACGTGTGGCGAGTTGTGACTGGTTACTCCCCCGCTCCGCGAGTGCTTCGCTGAGCAACTCGTCGATGCCCACGCCAGGAATTTCGGTTGGATATTGCATTACCAAGTGCAGTCCAGCAAGTGCCCGCTTCCATGTCGGCAGCGACACGATGTCGACGTCGTCCAGGGTGATGGATCCTTGCGTGATGGTGTAACCGGGCTTGCCCATAATGACTGCCGACAAGGTCGACTTGCCCGCCCCGTTTGGGCCCATCACCGCATGCACCTCGCCCGATCGAACGGTGAGATTGATGCCATGGAGAATCTGTGTGTCACCCGCCTTGGCGTGAAGATCACGAATGGACAGCACGGTCACGGCTGCGCTCGCCTTACTCGGGGGTCGGACGATGCGGCGTTCAACGAGGCCTGATCGGAGATGTACACGTCGCTGCCACGAACTTCGACCATGAACACCGGCACCGGCTGCGTGGCGGGAAGCGTGCCTGGTACGCCGGTTTCCAAACTGAAAGCGCTGCCGTGGCGAATACACGACAACTGTTTGGTGTCGCAATCAACGTCACCATCGGCGAGTGCCACGTCAGCGTGACTGCAACGGTTGCCGATGGCATACACCTTGTCGTCGATTCGCACCACTGCCACAACATGTTTGCCAACCTCGAACTTTGCGGCAGCACCGTTGGCCAAGTCGTTGAGTGCGCAAATGCGGCGCATGGTCATGCTCGCACTCCGAGTTCGCTTGCAACACCGCTATCGCCCAGCAACTTACGGCCGACCTTGTCACGCAAGGCATCGGGTTGGGCCGCTGCCGGCAGACGATTGATCACATCGGCGAAGAAACCGAACACCACCAAGCGCTCGGCGATCTCCGGCCGTATGCCACGGCTCTCCAAATAGAAGCGCTGTTCGTCGTCGATGGGGCCAACGGTGCTGGCGTGGCTGCACTTCACATCGTTGGTTTCAATTTCTAGGTTCGGCACACTCTCGGCCCACGCCCCACTCGACAAGGTCAGACTGCGGTTGGTCTGGAACGCCTCGGATTTGTCGGCGTTGTCGCGAATCTTGATGAGCCCGGTGTACACGCTCTTGGCAGTGTCACGCACCGCACCTTTAAAAAGCAGGTCGCTGTGCGTGCGCGGTGCGGCGTGGTCTTGCAAGGTGCGAAAGTCGTGCATCTGATTGCCATCGGCGAAATACAACGCGACTTGTTTGGCAGATGCGCCCTTGCCCACGAGGCGCACGCCGGCGCGCACTCGCGAATAGTCGCCACCCAGCGCCACTGTGGATGCTGAGACCGTGGCATCCCGGTCAACACTCGCCCGCTGATACCCAATCAGCCAAGTATTGCGACCCAATTCGTTGATCGCCACGTAGGTGACCCGCGCGGATTGTGCTGCGCGAATTTTTACCATCGGCACCACCAGTGAGCGACACGAATCGCTCGACACGAATCGCTCAACCACCACGACTTCGCTATTTTCGGCGGCGTCAATCTCGAGCGAAGGAAGGCACACGATGCCATCTGCACTTACGGTGTGCGTCAGCAAGATGGGCTCGCTCACCGTCTGCCCGCGTTGGGTGCTGACCCGACTCACGCTTGCATGCGACTCGTGCAGGCTTTCAAACACGTCCGGGGCTTCGCTCGAAACATCGGCGAGGGCAATGTGTGAGTCGCGGCCCAATGCACCCACCGCGCCGGTGACGGTGGTTTCAGCCATGCCAATCGCATACGACCCAAGGTCAAGTTCACCGATGCGGCTGTAGCGCCACAGTTCTGCGCCGACAGTGGGCAAGGTGAGTGCAGCAAGCGACGACATTCGTTTACTTTTTTCGCTTTTTGTTGCGCTTGGATCTTTTGGGCTTGCCGCGCTCTAAGTCGCTCACCACATCCGAAGCGATGGCGTTGATAATCGATTCCGCCTCGCTCAAAATTGCCGCAGCCGATCCGTCGTCAAGGCTCGTTGGTTGCGCGGGCGCCGACCCGGTCACCATCGTGCCGTGGGTCCAACCCACGTCCATTGAGCGTCGGTCAAACTTGGGGCAATCCGCCGGACACCGCCATGGTGCCTCGGGTGCGAGGTCCAGCTTGCAGCGCCGAACGGTGTCGCCGGTGTTGTAGGTGCGGCTTTCGAAGTGGCGGCAGTCGTTGCGCATTGACATGGGTAATGAACGGTAGTTCGGCAGGGCTGCAGAGGGTTCAGCCCACCGAACCTTCCATTTGCAGTTCAATGAGGCGGCTCCACTCCACTGCATATTCCATCGGCAGAGTGCGGGTGACAGGTTCAATGAAGCCGTTGACCACCATGCCCATTGCTTGTTCGGGTGTGAGGCCGCGACTGGTGAGATAAAACAATTGTTCGTCGGCAATCTTGGACACCGTGGCCTCGTGACCGATTTGGGCATCGCGCTCGCCGACCTCCATGTACGGAAATGTGCGGCTTTCGCTGTCTTCGTCGAGGATGAGCGCGTCGCATTGCACGTGGCTCTTGCAGCCGGTGGCACCTTCTTCGACTCGCACCAGACCGCGATACGCGGTGATGCCGCCATCTTTGCTAATCGACTTCGAAACGATTTTTGACGTGGTCTCGGGTGCAGCGTGCACCATCTTGGCGCCGGCGTCTTGGTGCTGACCGGCACCTGCATAGGCAACCGACAACACTTCACCCGTGGCTTTGGGGCCAACGAGGTACACGCTCGGGTATTTCATCGTGAGCTTCGAGCCGATGTTGCCGTCGATCCATTCCATGTGGCCTTCGGCTTCGACACGGGCGCGCGTGGTGACCAAGTTGTACACGTTCGGCGACCAGTTTTGAATCGTCGTGTAGGTCACGTGGGCGCTGGGCTTGACGATGATCTCGACCACCGCAGAGTGCAGCGAGTCGTTGGTGTACACGGGAGCCGAGCAACCTTTGATGTAGTGCACCTTGGAGCCCTCATCGGCGATAATCAGCGTGCGCTCGA
>SYEA01000139.1 GCA_005800965.1 Actinomycetota bacterium
CCATCACATAGGTCGGATGTACCGACAAGTTGGCCGACTGGAAGTAGTACAGGCTCGAGCCCCACCCATACGTCTTTTTCATCTCGGCAAATTCTTGTTCGACAAGGTTGACAAGCGGTTGCACCACAGCCTGGGTTTGTCCACGCCGAGCAAGTTCCATCACCAAGTATTCGGTGCGCACATTGCCAGGCCCACGCCCCATGCCCTGAATGGTCGAGTCGACAATCACCGCACCAGCGTCGATTGCTTCAATCGTGTTGGCGAGTGCATACGACATGTTGTCGTGCAAGTGGCAGCCAATTGCGGCTCCGAACCCGTCACCGAGCGCTCGCATGATGGGTGGCAAATTTGCTGGGCGAAGCGAGCCGAACGAGTCGGCAATGTAGGCGTAGGCAACATCAAATGACTTGGCTTGTTGGCCGAAAGCGGTGATGTGCTCGAGTGCAATCTCAGAAATCTGCATCAAGTTGAGTGCAACGTCGTAACCAAGTTCGCGCAGTTCTTCGATGGCTGGGCCAAGGGTCGCAACTTCGTTGCGGTTTGCGGCAATGCGCACCATTGACACCTGCGAATTGGCGCGACGGGCAAACGTGCTGCGAATCGCTGTGCGTTGGTCGGCTGCGTTGACCAATTCTTTGGCATTCAACATGACCGCCAGTTGCAGACTCTGTGGAATAGCCAATCGCTCGATGAATGCGTCGGTGGTGTAGGCGGTAGCGCCTAGATACTGGGTGCTTTGCAGGGTGCGAAAGCCGAGTTCAACAATGTCGATTTTTGCCGCGGCCATGGCGTCGGCATATCGCTTGACCAAGTCGAATGAGTAGTCCCAGTCGTTGTAATAGCCACCGTCACGCAAGGTGCAGTCAAGAATGAGCACGTTGGACGGTGCTCCCCGCTCGGGACGCGTTGCCACATCTTTAGCGTACTGATGATTCGCACCACGCTGAGGTCTACCGTGGTGTTATGGATGATGCAACAGCCATGCGCGCCGCCTTGGTCGAAGCACGCCAGACCGCAGAGCATGGCGATGTTCCCGTCGGAGCCATCGTTGTTCGTGACGGGGTTGTGATTGCCAGCGCTGGCAATCAGCGTGAGCAGCTCAACGACCCATCAGCACATGCAGAAGTTCTTGCGCTTCGTGCAGCTGCGGCCCACCTTGGCACGTGGCGGCTTGATGACTGCACGCTGTATGTGACGCTTGAGCCTTGTGTGATGTGCGCTGGCGCAATCATCAACGCCCGTGTAGGCACCGTCGTGTTTGGTGCGCCCGATCTGAAAGCAGGCGCGGTGGGCTCGCTGTACAACATTGCAGCTGACCCACGTTTGAACCACGAACCTGTGGTGCGTCATGGTGTGCTCACCGAAGAATGCGCGTCACTGCTCCAAGAGTTTTTCAGCGAACGTCGCTAGCAAACCTGACGTTATTTGCAGTAGGTCTCATTTTTGGGGGCTTTGAGCGAAATAAGGTACGCGTCAACGTTTTGCACCACGCATGAGTTGAGGCCGTATCCCGTATGGCGATCAGCCTCCACAATGACGAGCAGACCTTGCTCGAGATTTTTGGCAGCCTTGCGAGTGCTGGCCAGTGGTGTTGCAGCATCACCCGTCGTGCCGATGACTACGATTGGCCCGGCGCCCTTTCCCGTGACGATCACTCGCTCGTCTACGCGATGTGGCCAGAGTGCGCAGGCATAGCCGTAACCAAAGTTTTCGCCAAGTCGTTTGGCTGCGGCGGCAAATCGTGCCACGTCGGCATCAACATCAGCGACGGTCGAGCCTTCGGGGTCGTCCAAACACGAGATTGCCAAAAATGCTTCAAGTTCGTTGCCGTAAGACCCATCGGGCTGCCGCTGGAAGTATCTGTCATAAAGTGCAAGGAGTTGTGCACCGTTGCCTTTAGCGGCATCGGCTAGCGCAGTTTCGAGTTGCGGCCACAACGTGTTGCTGTACATCGCCTCCGCGACAGCGGTGTAGAAGACACCTTGGGTTACTGGCGTGCGGTCGCTCGACACCACGATGGGGTCGATGTCGATGTCGATGACCAGTTGGTCGAACAACTCAGCCGGCTTGCCATTGTTGTAGATCTTGCAACTGACACGCTTCGCGCAATCGGCCAAGAACGCAGTGAGTTGCTGTTCAAAACCCTTGAGTTGTGAGATTGATTGATCGAAACCATTGGCGTTGGGGTCGGATGCACCATCAAAGACGGCGGCACGAACCGTGTCGGGGAACAGCGTCACCCACGTGGCACCGAGTTCTGAACCGTAGGAAAAGCCGAAGTAAGAAATCTTGTCTTCGTTCAATGCTTTTCGAATTGAATCCATGTCGCGTGCTGACGCCTCGGTCGAGATGTATCTGAGCATCTCGCCGTTGCGCTTGACGCAAAAGTCAACGAACTCCTGCGTGAGATCAATCATCTCCTGCTTTGCTACTTCGTCGTTGGGTGGCGAGTCGATTCCGAAGTAGCGGTCGTAGTCCTCGATGCAGTCCACTGCCGGAGTAGATGCACCGGTGCCGCGCGGATCCCATCCGACAACATCAAATTGCTCGAGCAGCTCCGCGCTGAAATACCATTCGGCTTGCTCGGCAACCACCGTGCCACCAAAGCCAGGGCCGCCAGGGTTCACCAACAGTGAACCAATGCGTGACTCAGGAGTTTCTGCTGGCCGTCGTATAAGCGACAACACGAATGAGCCAGCACTGGGATTGTCGTAGTTGAATGGCACCGCAAGTTGCCCGCATTCCAACGGGGCCGGTGACTCGGGGCAAGCAGTCCAGCTGATCGTGTCGCTGCTTACCGCTGTGTCTGTTGCCGAGCCGGATGCAGGATCGTCGCTGACCTCATCCGGGGCGACCGTGGTCGAGACGTCTGACTCGGCGATGGTGGGGTCGGACGAAGCCTCGTACACCAGTCGTTCACCACAGGCAGTGGCGGTGATAACCAACACAACCACAACGCCAAGCCGTTGCAGTTTCAACATGAGACCGTCAGCCTAGATTTGCGGGAGCACTCCAGCCAACCTCCCAGGCAACGAGGTACCACAAAAATCGTATGACTGACCATGACGATGCCTTTAGCAGTCCCTTTGACGACCAACACGGTGCGCCCAACGAAGCAGCCCGCAGTGTCTCGCAACTCATCGATGACATCAACATGGTGCTGGTGCGCGAGTTTCGCGATGTGTGGGTGTACGGCGAGGTCACCAAGGTGAGTAATCCAACGAGTGGCCACTGCTATTTCGACCTTGTCGAAGAGGTTGACGGTGAGAAAAAGGTGATTGCCGTGAAGTTGTTCAAAGGTGTACGACAACGGCTAATGCCCAAGATGAAGCAACACGAGATGGACATCATCAGTGGCATCAAAGTGCGGATTCGTGGCACGCCAGACGTGTATGCGCCATCCGGTTCATTTGGTTTCAAGATGACTGATATTGATCCGCGCTTCACGCTGGGCGACCTGGCAGCCAAACGCGACGAGATTATCGCTCGGCTAAAAAAAGAAGGTTTGTATGACCGCAACCGCCGCACCACGTTGCCGGTGATGCCACTCGCCATCGGCTTGGTAGCCAGCAAAGGCTCGGCGGCGCACGCCGACTTCATGAAGACATTGGAAGAATCAGGTATCGGTTTTCATGTCACCTTGTGTGACGTGCGAGTGCAAGGAGATGTAGCAGCCCCATCGGTTGCCAGTGCTATCACGATGTTTTCGGCGCAAGCAGACGTCGACGTGGTGGTAGTCATTCGTGGTGGTGGGTCGCGAGTGGATCTCGCCACCTTCGATGATGAATCCATCGCTCGCGCCATTGCAGCATGCACCAAACCGGTGTTCACTGGCATTGGCCACGAAGTGGATACCAGCGTCGCCGACGAAGTTGCGTACTCGTGGAATAAAACACCCACTGCTTGTGCCGTTGCCATCATCGGCAAGGTCGAAGAATTCATGCGTCAAGTCGACGAAGCAGCACAGCGCATTGCAACGGTGGTACTAGCGGCACTTGCCAACAGCGAACGCCGCGTGGCAAATGCCGTCGGCCGCTTGGGCACCTTGCGCACCACGGCATTGGAAAGCGCCAAGGCAAGAATCAACGAGTTGGCTGCCCAAATCGTCGGCTACGACCCGGTGGTGCTGATGCGCCGCGGATGGAGCATTACTTACGGCACCGATGGGAAAGTGCTCAAGTCAGTAAAAGGTCTCGATACATGCGCTGAGATAACCACGCGCCTGGCCGACGGCACGTTGGAAAGCACTGTTACCAACATCGCAACAAATACGTCAACAAAACAGTCAGCAAAGGAGAGCAAACATGGCTCGCAAAAATGACCCCGCGGGTGTCGGCTACGAACAAGCCGTCACCGAACTTGAAGAGATTCTTGATGCATTGTCAGATGACGACATCGATGTTGACCTCTTGGCCGAGCAGGTGAAACGGGCAACCGAACTAGTGAAGATTTGTCGCGACCGCATCGCCGCAGCACGACTGGAAGTAAAAGAGATTCAGCTTCCGGAAGATTCACGTTGACGCTGGCGTAGTCTCGTCTCGTGACTACCGCGCCGACATCAGTCCGCGATATCGCTGGGCGTGTTGACGAGCGATTGCGAGCGTTCCTAGCCACCGAGCGTCAACGCTGGACCACCTTCGACGCTGATCTTGCCGCGCCGTTCGATGAACTCGAACGCATGGTGGTGGGTGGGGGTAAACGTCTGCGACCGGTGTTTACCTACTGGGGGTTCATGGGGGCCGGTGGCACCTCGACTGATGCACGGGTCATCGACGCCGGAGCAGCGTTCGAACTACTGCACGCCTTTGCGCTGTTTCACGACGACATCATGGACGGCTCGACCACACGGCGCGGGGCCATCACCACGCACGAGTCGATGCAAGCCGAGCATCGCAGCCGAGGTTGGTCGGGAGACGCGCGACGGTTTGGCGACGGTGCAGCAATTTTGATCGGTGATTTGTCGTTTGTCTATGCCGACATGCTGCTCGCCAGTCTCGGCGTGCGCGGTTGGCAGATGTGGAATGAACTACGAGTCGAACTCAATATTGGCCAGTATCTCGACATGCTCGGCTCGGCCCAAAACGAGCGCCGCCCCGACAAGGCAGCGCGTATCTGTCGCTATAAGAGTGGTAAGTACACCATCGAGCGGCCGTTACACCTTGGTGCACTCCTCGCCGACGAGGCGACGGCGCTACTGCCCGTCTACTCGGCGTATGGCCTGCCACTCGGTGACGCGTTTCAGTTGCGTGATGATGTGCTCGGCGCATTCGGTGATTCGGCGCTCACCGGCAAGCCCGTAGGCGACGATCTGCGTGAGGCCAAACCGACACCGCTCATGGCAATGGCACTGCAACGGGCCAACCCTGCACAGCGCGTCGTGCTCGAGCAAGTAGGAAGTGGTGTGCTTAGCGACACAGATGTCACCCGCGTGCAAGAAGCGATCGTCGATTGCGGGGCGCTAACCGAGATGGAGTCAACGATTGAGCGCCTCACCACCGAGGCCATCACGGCGATTACAGACGCAGCGATTGATCAGTCGGTGCGTAATCATCTCGTAGAACTTGCACATTTCGTGAGCGACCGACGAGCATGAGTAGTCCTATGCATGTTGTTGTAATCGGAGCCGGTCTCGGGGGTCTTTCGTCGGCCGCATATTTGTCGCGCAGTGGTCACAATGTCACACTGCTGGAACGCGACGATATTCCAGGCGGTCGCGCCGGGATTATCGAGTCGCACGGTTTTCGCCTAGACAACGGCCCCACCGTGCTCACAATGCCAGGCCTATTGGAAGATGCCTTTGCGGCAGCAGGTGCCAACATGGCCGACTTTGTCACCATCAAAAAAGTTGACCCGATGTATCGCGCTGTCTATGAAGACGGAAGCGAGCTCATGGTGCGTCACGGGCGTGAGGCGATGGCCGAAGAAATCGCCAAGTTTTCCAACAAGGTTGAAGCTGATTCGTTCATTAAATTTTGCAACTGGCTTGAAGATTTGTACAAAGCCGAGATGTCGTCGTTCATTGATACCAACTACGACTCGGTGCTTGATTTGGCCAAACCCTGGCGTGATGGTTTGCGGTTGGTGCAGATGGGGGCATTTCGCAAACTCGACAAAAAGATTGGTGGCTTTTTTAAAGACGATCGCTTGCAGCGCATCTTTAGTTTTCAGTCGATGTATGCGGGGTTGGCGCCTTACGAGGCGCTGTCGCTGTATGCAGTCATTACTTATATGGATTCCGTTGAGGGTGTGTATTTTCCCGAAGGCGGTATGCACGCCATGGCCACGGGTTTGGCAGCAGCGGTGGAGAAGGCGGGTGTACGCATTCAGTACGGCTCGTCGGTGTCGCGCATTTTGCGATCAAGCGGCTCGCGCGGTTATGTAACCGGGGTCGAGCTCGAAAATGGGGAGCACATTGCGTGTGATGCAGTGGTGTGCAACCCCGACCTGCCCGTTGCGTATCGCACCTTGCTGGGTGGTGTTGACGCCCCGCGAGCGGCCCGTAACGGGAAATACAGCCCCAGTTGTTTGTTGTGGATAGCAGGAGTCAAGGGTGTGCCGGCGGCGAATGCAGCGCACCACAACATCCACTTCGGCGCTGATTGGAATGGTTCGTTTAAAGCTCTCATCGAAGACGGTGTGCGAATGCCCGATCCGTCGATTTTGGTGACACTGCATTCCATTGACACACCTGGCTTGGCACCCGACGGCCATAGCACGTTGTATGTCTTGGAACCCACACCAAACCTTGACGGCAAGATTGATTGGTCGCGTGAGCGCGACCGCATTATGGGTGACGTGCGCGAACGGGTTGCTCGACTCGGATACCCGACCGAAGTGGTGGTCGAGCGAATCTATGACCCATTGGATTGGGAACGATTGGGCATGGAACGCGGCACGCCGTTTGCGTTGGCTCACACGTTTTTTCAGACTGGCCCATTTCGCCCGAACAACAAAGACAAGCGCGTGCCCGGACTGTTTTTCGTTGGCTCATCAACGGTGCCTGGTGTGGGCGTGCCAATGGTGTTGGTGTCGGGCAAACTTGCGGCGCGGCGTATTGCAGATTATGCCGCCGAGCGCAATGGCAGGTGAGCGTTGACCCCATCATCGTCGCCAAAGTTGTCGTCTAAGTCGTCGCCAACACCAACCACACATTTGCTGCCTACTGGCCTGGTGACCATGGCCGAGAGCTATGCGTTGTGCAAAGAGTTCAACAAGCGACACGGCACGACGTATTACTGGTCTACCAAGGTGTTGCCAGCCGACAAACGACCACACGTGCATGCCCTGTATGGCTTTTGTCGTTATGCCGACGACATCGTTGACGACCTTGGGCCGGTGCCGACGGCACAGCGTCAAGCAGCACTGGCGAGTTTTGGTGACCGTTTCTTCAACGACCTGGCTGCAGGTTCGTCAACCGACCCGGTGTTGATGGCCGTCGTCGACACGGTGCGTAAGTTTCCGATCGACCCGGAATGCTTTCGCCGATTTTTGCGCAGCATGACGATGGACCTCACGGTCGCCACCTATGAAACATGGGCAGATTTGCTCGACTATATGGATGGCTCGGCGGCAGTGATCGGCGAAATGATGCTGCCGATTCTTGAGCCACACGACCCGGCTGCGTTCGGTCATGCCCGTGATTTGGGAAACGCATTTCAACTCACCAACTTTTTGCGTGATGTCAACGAAGACTTAGACCGCGGTCGGGTGTACATTCCCCAGCAAGACGTGCGGCGCTTCGGTGTAGATCTCAGTCAGAGAACATGCACGCCAGAGTTTGTGGAGTTGATGAAGTTTGAAATTGCCCGTTGTCGCGACCTGTATACATCAGCCGACATCGGCATCGCCATGTTGCCTCATCGCTCGGCTCGTTGCATCCGTGCTGCACGCACGCTGTATTCGCGAATTTTGGATCGCATCGAAGCCCAACACCACGATGTATTCGCTCAACGGGTGTCGGTGCCGACCTCGCAAAAAGCGCTTATGGTGGCGCGACTCGTGCTGCCTTTCGGATCGTGACTTCGCGCGTTCGTCCACTACTTGCGGCGCGCATGTCGCTCGGTGTGATGGTGGTGGCGATGATTGCCACTCCGTTGTTTGACCAGGGCGGTGAGCAACGACGGGCGCTCGCCAATGTGGTGGTGTTGAGTTTGTTTGCGGTTGGATTACTCACCACGTGGGCCGTGCATCAAGTGCGGGCAATTGTGGCTGCGGGTGCAGTGGTCGTGACTACATATTTTGTTGAAGTGCTCGGAAGCACCACCGGGTTTCCGTTTGGCACCTATGACTACACCAGTGCGCTCACACCACAAGTGGCCGGGGTCCCACTCTTGGTGTCGTTCGCTTGGGCCGGCATAACCCTCCTGGTGCATGGAATGTTTGCTGGCGGCGGCGCTCGCTGGGTGCAGTTGTCGATGATGGCAGCGTCGATTACTGCCTGGGATGTGTTTCTCGACCCGCAGATGGTGGGCGAGGGGTACTGGCAGTGGCAGCCCGCGTCGCTGGCATTTCGAGGAATCCCCTTGGTCAACTATGCGGGTTGGTTCGCAACAGCACTCATCAACTCGGCACTAGTGATGGTCATTTGTCGAGCACCGCACGCTGTGGGGTCACACGGTGCGACACAACAACTTTCGATCGCTACGTATGCCACGCTCACTGTCTTGTCGACGATCGGGTTCGTGTTCTTTTTTGATGATGTGGTCGTGGCAGCAGTTGGTGCCGTTGCGATGGGCACCTGTTTGTGGTGGGGTCTGCGCAGGTCGCGTCGTTCGTCGATTGGTCTCACATGACATCGCAGTTCGACGTGGCCGTGGTGGGTGGCGGTGTTGGCGGGTTGCTCACCGCAACTCGTCTCGCTGCTGCTGGGCGACACGTGGTGTTGCTCGAGCGCAACGCCGACCTGGGCGGCAAGTTGTCCACTCGCACTCGCGACGGTTTCACCTTCGACACGGGGCCATCGTTGCTCACGCTGCCGGCGCTGATTGACGAAGTCTTCCAACAAGCCGGCACGTCGCTGGCTGATGAAGTGCAGTTACATCGCCTCGACCCGTCGTTTCGATATTTCTGGCCCGATGCCACAACCGTGACCTTTCGCGACCAACCGATCGCCACAGCAGAGGCGCTTGAGGCGTTCAGCCCAGGTGCTGGCGCGCAATACCTTGCATTTCTCGGGCATGCTCGCAATATCTGGAACATCAGTGAGCGAACTTTTTTTGCTGGCGATATGGCTTCACCGTGGTCGTTGTTGCGGCGGCTGCGCTCGCCACGCGACTTCACCCAGATCGATGCACTACGCACCTTGAACGCTCGTGGCAAAAAGATGTTTGACGACCCGCGACTACAGCAGTGGCTGGGGCGGTATGCCACCTACAGCGGCTCTGACCC
>SYEA01000140.1 GCA_005800965.1 Actinomycetota bacterium
ATCGTTACCGAACCGTCAGCATTGCGGAAGTTTTCCAATATGGCTGCCCAGACTCGCGGCACTGCCAATGCCGAAGCATTCAACGTGTGTGCAAAATCGGTGCCCTTCTTGCCTTCCCGGCGAAACCGAATCTCGCCGCGTCGCGCTTGATAGTCACTGAACCAACTAATGGAACTTACTTCCAGCCATTGATCACAGCCTGGGGCATACACCTCGACGTCGTAACTGCGATAGTGACTTTGACCCAAGTCCCCTGAGCAGATTTCCAGAACGCGATACGGCATTCCCAATGCTGCGATGGTGCTGGTGACGCGCTCGACGAAGTCATCCAACATTGCACTAGCCGTTTCGGGTGTGGTCACAGCAAAAATCTCGACTTTGTCGAATTCGTGGCTGCGCAACATGCCGCGGGTATCACGGCCTGCCGAACCTGCTTCGCGACGAAAGCACGGTGAGAACGCCATGTATCGCAACGGCAGTGCTGCCTCGTGAAGGATCTCCCCTGCATGCAACGATGTCAGCGGGGCTTCGGCGGTGGGAATCGCCCACAAATCATCACGACCGATGTTGTAGGCATCGTCGGCGAACTTTGGCAACTGCCCCGTCACGGTCAGGGTCTGGGTCGTAACCAACGATGGTGGGCGAATCTCTTCAAAAGCATCCGCATTGCGATCGAGAGCAAATTGGCACAATGCCCGGGCCATCGTTGCCCCAAGCCCTCGTTGCATCGTGAACATTGCCCCAGATATTTTCACGGCACGTTCAGCATCCAAGATGCCGAGCGCAACTCCGGTCTCCCAATGAGGCACCCGTTGATGGGATGCGAACGCCGCGGGCATCTGCAACGGCCCACGCACCACGACGTTGTCGTGGCTCCCCGTGCCATTACTTACATCAGGATGGGGAAGATTTGGAATCTGCAACAACAGCTCCCGCAATACCCCTTCGACTTCGCCGTACTCGCCGTCCAAAACCTTTTCTCGCTCGCCAAGGGTGCGGCTTTCGGCTACGAGATGTTCGGCATCCTGCTTGTCTCGACGCAATGCTGCAACTTGTTTGGAAACATCATTGATTCGCGCACGGGCAGTGTCGCGTTCGGCAACGATGTCGCGCAAGCGCACATCCAGCCGAATGGCGTGGTCGAGTTGTTCCAGTAGTTCGGGCTTGGCCCGCCGCTCAAGGGCCGCGCGCACCACGTCGGGTTGCGAACGCAGCAACCGGACATCTATCACGCCTGCCAAGGCTAGTGCTGTGGTGCAGTGCGAGTGTTTCATGTCTACTGTGTTCGTAGTGAATCAGCGCCAACACAACAACGCATTGGATGTACGAAACCTTGTCATTCGATATGGCGATGTCACGGCAGTCGATGCCGTCTCATTTAGTGCAGCCTTCGGTGAAGTCACGGCAGTGTTGGGGCGCAATGGCGCCGGTAAGACCTCCACTTTGGAAGCATGTGAAGGGGTTCGCCGTGCAGCATCTGGCACGATTCGCGTGTTGGGTGCCGATATCTCATCCATCAACAACGACGTTCGTGCGCGCATCGGAGTGATGTTGCAAGATGGCGGTATCGCACCCAACGCCCGCGTGCGATCGCTGGTTCGTCACTATTGCACGCTGTATGCACGCGGTGTCGACGCCGATGAGCTCGTCGCCAAAGTTGGTCTGCACGACCGACGTAGTTCCACATGGCGACGATTATCTGGGGGCGAGCGACAGCGGTTCTCACTCGCTCTCGCGCTGGCGGCTGCCCCTGAGATTGCCTTTTTGGACGAACCAACCGCAGGTGTCGATCTCGATGGGCGCGAGATGATTCGTGGCATCATCGCCGATCTGGTGCACGGCGGCTGCGGTGTGGTGCTGGCAACTCACGACTTGGATGAAGCCGAGCGAGTAGCGCATCGGGCCGTGGTGTTGCACCAGGGCAAGGTGGCACTCAATGACACCATCGCATCGTTGTGTGCAGGTGGGCGACGTCTAGAAGATGTCGTGCGTGAGGCAACCCGATGAGACTCGTGCTGGCCCAACTACGAATGGAACTCACCACATTGGTACGCAACTATGAGCAACTGCTGCTCATCATGGTGATTCCCGTCGGGGTGCTGGTCTTTTTTGGCAACGTCGCAGTACTGCCCGGCAGCATCACACTCACCCGCTTGGTTGCCTCGGTGCTCACCTTGTCGCTGATCTCCACCGCAATGGTCAGCACTGGTATTGCAACCGGGTTTGAACGCTCGTACCACGTGCTCAAACGCCTCGGGGTCACACCGCTCGGGCGTGGTCGCCTCATTTGGGCCAAAGCAGGATCCGTCAGCGTGGTCGAACTCGCGCAGGTCACCGTTTTGGTTGCCATTGCAGTTGGCCTCGGATGGTCGATAGTCGAGTTGTCGTGGTGGCGACTCGCACTGGCTTTGTTGCTCGGCACGGCGGCCTTCGCTGGAATCGGGCTCTGTTTGGCTGGGCGCTTGCGCGCCGAAGCAAACCTTGCTGCACAAAATGGGTTGTACCTCGTTCTACTTGCGCTCGGCGGCGTGATTATTCCTGTCGATGATTTGCCGGATGGCCTTGGTGCCGTGGCTCGCTACTTGCCATCTGGCGCACTCGCCGAGGTGGTGCACGCCTCGCTCGGTGGCGCGTCAAGTGGCGTGTGGTTGTTTATTGATGCACCATTCGGTGCGTGGCTCGTGCTTGCTATCTGGGCGCTGATTGCACCGCTAGCGGCTGCGCGACTGTTTCGTTTTGATGGCTGAGCCGATTAGTCGCGCGATGGCTCAGGTGCAGCTGGCACTCGATCAAATTCGCGTGTTACATCATCAAAGGTCAGAACTGATTCGGGCTTACGGTAATAGCTCTGCTGCTGGCTGTAACCGCCCATGAACCGCTTGAACCACAAAAACACAATGATGCTCCACAAGAACACAGAACCACCCAGTTTCATGACTGCGCCGGCGATTTGCTGATCGGTCGTCACCGACAATCCCCACACCCGAACAGCAATGTCGTACTGCTTGTAGACGACGCCTTCGGCGAAGGTCAGCCACGCCGCAGGCACCGTGGGGATGATTGACATCAAGAACAAATACACCATCCGACCGCCGTACCCAATACGCATCGCAGGGTCGGGAGCAACCACAGGAATCCACATCAATAAAGACGAGGCCACCACTGCCACGTGCAGCGAATAGTGCAGCACTGGGTTAGAAACACTCTGGTTCACCATCGCAGGAACATGGGTCACCATGATCACCACGTTGAACAACACTCCAGCAATCACGGGTTTGGCTAACCAACGAATCACTTTTCCAGCACGCTGCGACCCAAGGATGGCTCGGAACAACCACACTGGGGTTGCCAGCAACACGAGTGGTGGCAAGAAATACGACAATGCCATGTGCTGAAACATGTGCACGGAATACAAATATTCTTCGCTGATGTCATGGATGGGCCAGTCACTAGATAGCCACAACAACGCAATGACCCCAGTAAACATTCCCGCTTGGCGGCGTGTCAGTACGGGTTCACCCGCTCGCACCTCGGCACTTAGCGGCCCGATGACACGGATTGCATACAACCATGCACCCACCAGGAACACCATCAGCACCCAGACTTCTGGATGGGCCTGAAATCGCCACGGGCTCACGAGAGTGTCGGCCGCCTCGGCAGCTATCTGGAACCCTGGATGCACGGTGGTCTCAGCGCAAAAAGAATTGGAAGGTGGCTAGTGCCGTGATGTATACACCAACGGCGAGAAACAAGCCTGTGTAGAAGAGCCAGCTGAACAATTTATTGTCAAATTTCAAATGCATGAAATAGCTCACCACCATGACGAATTTGATCACCATCATGATCAGCAGCGACGGGAGGAACAGCGGACCGAAATCCACGTAGTAGGTAGACACTTCAAGCGCGGTGATGGCCGCCAAAATGAGCGCAATAACGATGTAGCCACGCGTCGACATACCGTGCTCAACCGGCTCCACATTCGCAGACTGATGTGTTGTGTCGTGTGCGGTTTCAGTCGTCATGACATCACACCGGAATCAAATACACGAGGGTGAAAATGATGATCCATACGATGTCTACGAAGTGCCAATACAAGCCAATCATCTCGACAGTTTCTGACTTGCTACCAGGTACCCTGCTGCGTTTGTTGATGGCCACGAATGCCAGCAGCATGATGATGCCCACTGTTACGTGCACCCCGTGAAAGCCAGTGAGGGTGTAGAAGCTCGAGCCGAACAAGCTGGTGGTGAAGCCGAGCCCTTCGTTGTAGAACGCCGTGAACTCGTACACCTGACCACCAACAAAGGTCGCCCCCAAAAGTGCAGTGACCGTCAGCCACAAGTTGGTGCCCCGATCGTCGCGTTTGTGTGCCGCTGACACCGCAAGCACCATGGTGAGCGAACTCATGAGCAACACGAAGCTGCTCACCGAAGTGAATGGAATGTCATAGATCTGCTCGGGTGTTGGGCCGTCAGAGACGCGCCCGCGATACAACATGTATGTCGAAATCAGACCACCAAACAGTAAGCATTCCGAACCCAAGAACAACCACATGCCGAGCTTGACATTGGAAAGTCCTGTGCTCGTCGCGTGTGCGTCGTGGGTGGTGGTCTCAGCCATGGGTGGTACCTACGGCATGACCATTCGATGATGGCTCTTCGTAATCACCTTCAACGGCTACTGACGGCTCGAGCGCCCATCCGTAAACGGCGTACAAGATGACCAAACCGCCAGCGATGGCAACCGGAATCGAGTACAAGATTCCGAGGGACACGATGGGTAGACCGGCGGCGAGTACCAACGGCCAGTACGAAGGCGATGGCATATGGATATTGGTATCAGCATTGCGCTCTAACTCAGCGAGAACCTGCTCGGCTGTTGCCACCTCGCGCATGGTGTGGGTAACGGGATCTTCTTCGTACTTGCGATGGAAGAACTCGTCTAGGTGGTGCACATGCGGAATGGAATCGAAGTTGTGTTCCTTCGGCGGGCTCGAAGTCATCCACTCAAGACTGCGGGCATTCCACGGATCAAGCGGTGCGCGCACCTTGCTGCGTGCGGTGATGACGATATTGATGAGGAACAACAGAATTCCAAAAGTCAGGACGAGCGAGCCGATTGACGCGACCAGGTTCCAGAAAGCAATGTTGAAGAAACCCTCGCCGGCACGCGCCTCAGTCCACTGGTACATGCGGCGTGGTTGGCCTTGCAGACCCAGGATGTGCATTGGCCCGAACGTCATGTTCATGCCGATGACCATGAACCAGAAGTTCCACGATCCGAGTCGTTCGTTGAGCATTTTGCCGAACATCTTCGGCCACCAGTAGTAGAAGCCGGAGAACAACCCGAAGATGGCACCACCAAACAGCACATAATGAAAGTGGGCGACGATGTAATACGTGTCGGTTTGCTGGGTATCGCTTGGTGCCACCGAATGGGTCACACCCGACAGGCCACCGATGGTGAACAACACGATGAGCCCCACCGAGAATTTCATTGCAGTGCTGAACACCAACTTGCCACCCCACATGGTGAGCGTCCAGTTGATGATCTTGACACCCGTTGGGACCGCGATGGCCATTGTTGCTACCGAAAACACTGCTACGGATACCGGACCAAGACCCGAGGCGAACATGTGGTGAGCCCACACACCCCAACCAACAAAGCCGATCGCGGCACCAGAAAACACCACGAACGGATAACCGAACAGTGGCTTGCGACTGAATACCGGTAACACCTCTGAGACGATGCCGAATGAAGGCAAGATCAGCACGTACACCTCGGGATGACCAAAGATCCAGAACAAGTGCTGCCACAACAGTGGGTCGGCACCTGCCGCCACATCGAAGAATTGGGCGCCAAAACTGCGCTGGAACGTGAGCAAGAACAAAGCAACTGTGATGACGGGTATCGCGAACAGCAACAAAAACTGCACCACCGTGATAAGCCAAGTGAACACCGGCATCTTCATCAAGGTCATTCCCGGTGCTCGCATATTCAGCACGGTGACAATCAAGTTGATTGCACCAGTGAGCGACGCGATACCAGCAATTTGTAGACCGAGTGTCCAGAAGTCGACGCCTCTGCTGGGTGAAAAGACTGGGCCCGAGTTCGGCGCGTACATGAACCAGCCACCGTCCGCGGCACCACCGAGAAACCAAGCGAGATTCACCACGATGCCACCAGCAAGCAGACACCAGAAACCGAAGGCATTGATACGCGGAAATGCCACGTCACGGGCCCCGATTTGTAGTGGCACGAAATAGTTCGCAAAACCAGCAGCCATCGGCATGACGAACAAAAACACCATCGTGGTGGCATGCATCGTGAACATTTGGTTGTACAAGTCGGCATTGAGCACTTTGCCCTCGGGGGCTGCCAACTGCAAACGAATCAACACTGCTTCGAGACCACCCACGATGAAAAAGAACATCGCCGTAGCCCCATACATGAGGCCCAGTTTTTTGTGGTCCACCGTGAAGAGCCAGGACTTCCAGCCAGTTGAAGCAACTGGGCGCTTCAAGGCCCCAAACGTGCGCGACGGGGTGATTGCTGGTGTCCCCGCGGGTAGAGCAGGCACGATGATGCCGGGTGCTGGGCGTTCAATGATGGCCATGTTCGTCTCCTATTTGAGGGTAAGCAAGTAAGCAACAAGTTTGTCGATGTCGGATTCACTGAGCCCAAGATTTGGCATGCCGCGATACTTGCCGTTCGTGTCAGCCAGCAACGCAGGGTTGGCATACATGGGCTTCACTTCTGGCGCATTGCGCAGCCATGCGCGCAAGTCATTGACATTCAGGCAAGTCTCATCAACACCCGCCAAATATTTTGCACCGAATTCGGCGCTGTCGGCCCGCCACACATCGTCGCGACATGCGTCGCGCAACAAGTTGAACATTGCGCCAGCGAAGGTGTTGCGCGACATGAGCTTGGTGAGGTTGGGTGCCGCACCCGACCAAACATTTTCGTCCGGGGCAGCAATTGCCAGGGTGCCATCGGCACGTTTCAAGCCTTCGACTTGATGGCAACGCACACACTGGTTGAGGAATACCGACTCACCTTCTTTGGCCAAAGTTCCCTCGGCAGGAGGTTGATATGCCGCCTGTTGACCAGCCACCCACTTGGCAAAATCTTCATTGGACAATGCCACGGCTTCCATTCGCATGTTGGCATGTGACAGACCGCAGAATTCGGTGCACTGCCCGGCATAAATACCAGGGGCATCGGCTTCAAGTCGCAATGTGTGAACGCGACCGGGAACTGCATCACGCTTGCCGTTCAACGCCGGAATCCAGTACGAGTGAATCACGTCGCGACTGGTTTCTCGCAACAAGACTTTGGTGCCGACCGGCATAACTAGTTGCCCAGAACTGATGATGGGCTGGGTGATACCCCATTCGTTCTGCACTGGGTAGTCGTATTCCCACCACCACTGTTGCCCCGTCACGTTGATGACAAGTTGTGTGTCGTCAGTGCGTGCCAAATCAAAGATCACTCGAAACGTAAATACACCGACCACTGCCAAAATGAGTGCAGGAATCACAGTGAGAGTGATCTCCAGCGCCGGCTTGCCATGTGTCTGCTCGGGGATTGGCTGGCCACGATCTTTGTAACGCCAAATGGCAAAACCAACTGCAGCAGCAACGATGATGCCGATGATTCCGGCAACGGCGAACACCGGTTGCTGGAGGTCGTCGATCATCTTGGCATTCGGGCCTTTGGGTTGCCAGGTGTCTTGCGGTGCATTCGTTGCGCACGAGCCCAAAAAGGCAGCGGCACCAGTAGCCGCAAGGGCACGTAGGGCGAGTCGACGCGACTTCATCATGGTCACGCTAAGGCGCGAGCCCGTTGGCAGCAGAGACAAGCGACGGTGATTCACGGCACGAACACTTCAATTGCCTGCCCGGCTACCCCAGGCACCGTCAGGGTCAAAGGCGCATCCTGGGCAACCGAGGGCTTGTCGTATTTCACCGTCAGTGCCTGCTCGGCACCTTGGGGGATGAGCTGCGTGCAGGTTTCGTTCTTTTCGGCATGGCTGTCACCCTCGGTGGTTTCAGGGGCAGCAGCGCCAGCCGCCATGGCGCTACCGAGTGATGCAACCATGCGTCGCTCAGCTTCATCGAAGTTGCGGAAGATGAACGTAACTGGGTTGGCACGCGATGCAGTTACACGTTGTTGTGGTTCGCCGAAGCCCACCATCACCGCCGAGAGTCGACCGTTTCGCAATTCAATAATTGCCGTAACGTTGCTGCGCAGCGACAGCGTTTTCATCGCTTTTTTATCGAAGTACTTTGATTTTTCTACGCCACACTCACGATGTAAGTAGTGGCCCTCTTCTGCAGCTTCTGCCAAATCCGTTCGCAGGCCGACACCTGCACCGGCGATGCCACCTGCGACGATGCCGACTGCCCCGACTACACAGATGGCACTGACGAGTGCTCCTTTCAGCGCGGGGCGCAACGCAAACCACGAGCCAGCCAACAACACCAGGCTGGCCACGACCATGAACACCACTGCGCCAGCACTCTTGGAGATAGCCAGCATGACGCGCGAGAACGAAAAGATCACCACTCCCAACCCGAGCGTGGCGATGACAGGGAACTCAATCGGGTGCAACAAACGTTGCCGAGCAGATTCGTTGTGGGCAGGGTCGTCGGATGCCGATTCGCTCCACGCCTGCACCAACCATTCGGCGAGTGCAGCAAGCACCACCACAATGCCGAGCACAAAATAAATTTGTGCGACCACAAGGCCGAGCACCAACAGCATGAGGCCGACCACCGTCATGAGTGGCCACAGTGATGCACCCGTAAGCGCGTTGTCGCGAGGCTGGGATTCGCTGTCACCCTCATTGATCAACATCACGATGGCGGTGAGGCCAACCAGAGCAGCAAGCACCATGCTGAGCGCAACACCACCGATGGCTAAGCGTTCTACAAAAATGATGTAGGCAACCAAATTGAACGATGCGAAACCGCTGAGGCCGAGGAAGAGTTTGGAGCCGACTTTGAACATGATGCTTACTTCTGTACGTACACGACGAACCACATTGCGGCGAAAGTGCCCGACACGGCATACCAATAGAGCGCGTGACCGGCCAGGACATCTACATCATTGACACGACCAGCCAGCACACGAAACATGGCAACAAACGAATACGCCATCGCACTGGCGATGATCGCAAACATGGTGCCGGTGATGGCACAGAACATCGTTTCGTAGGCGTCGGTGCGAAGTGCGATGCCCATCTGCACCCACAAGGCAATCTGGGCGTTCAACAACGCCAAACCCGTGAACAGCGTGATGGCCAACGCCAATGTCGCATGCGACTTGTCACCACGACGCGCTGCGTACACCGCCCATTGGGCCATCAAACAAGCGACGACGAAGGTGAACATCATGGTGTTCGACAAAACTTCAGGAATCGCCACGTCTTTTTTCAACCAATCTTTAATGAGCCGACCGCCATCTTCGGCAACACGTGTCGGCGCATTGGCACGGAAATCAAGCCAGATGGCCAACATGCCACCCATCAACATCGCCACTGCACCAGCCACGAACGCCGAAGCAACGAACACCGTGCTGGTGCGACGTGCCGGCCCAGCAGTAAGTGCGGGCGCGGTCATGTCGACACCTGCGTCTGATAACGATCGGCGCTCGGTGTTCCGCGACGCGACTGAGCAACCAGACCAACGAAGGCAACGACAACCAGCAACATCAACGCATGACCAAGGGCCACGGCAGCATTGGCGACCCCGACGACACCAGCATCGCTGTAGCCCGTGGCGGAATTTGCCGGTTGGTCCATGAACCCCGCAACATAATGCGGCAGTGACGCCAACACGGTGGCAAGAAAACCTGTAAGCGCCAGCAAGATGACGGGCACATCAGGCAGTGGTCGGCCAGTGAGCGAGCCAATGTGCAACGCAACGCCACCGAGTGCGGCCAGAACCGAGCCGTACACCACATACACGAGTGCGGCTTCGCCAAACACAGTGCCCACCAACCCGAGTGCATCCATGTGCATTGCGGCGGAGCCCACCAACCCGGTAAACACCATGCCCACCCCAAACAACGAGGCCACCAGTGCTCCCGACACCGAGGGCTTGCCAGCCTTCAGCGCCAGCAACGACAACATGATCACCACGAGTGGCGCCAACAATGGCAACAAGTTGAACAGTGCGAACGGCACGAATGACTGCAGTGTGGCAAACGGTGTGTCACCGAGGGCAAAGACATGGGCTTGTTGGGTTACCGAACTCATGATTACGGTCGCAGCAATACCCACACCAACGAGCAACACGCCACGCAGCGGCTGGCGAGCGGACGTTATTCGAGCCGTACGTGCGGCAGCATCAGCCAAGATGCCGAGTGTTGGCACGACATAAATCAAGGTCTGTGGCTCGCGGGTGGTCCAACCCAGCCACGTGTTGATGAAACCCGCACCACCAAATGCCACTCGAGCATTCACAAAATCCACCCACACATAAACGATCGCACCGATCGCAACAGGAAGGGTGAGTGCGATGCCGATGGCCCCCACCAAAGCAGAGAACGCACCAAGTGGAATGCTGGCCAGACGTTGACCATTGCGCCTCGTCAACACCGTCGTGGCCACGACGACGGCGAGGGCGATCAGCCCGACGAACACGATGCCAAGCCCCAGCAAGTACAGCTCTACGTATTGTTGTGCGCCGCCACCGGGGCCTCCATTAAAGAGATACGACACCAACACGGTTGCACTGCCAGCCAGCCAGGCCCACCAACCAAAAGCCGCAAGCCGAGGCAACGAAATATTCGAAGCATGCAACTGCGCTGGCAGTGTCCACAGCGACAACCCGAGCATGAGCGGGGCCGCAACACCGAATACCAATGCAAATCGATGCAGCGAAAACAGCTGGGTCAATGCACCAGCGTCAACGAGTGCTGCGGATGAATCCAGCCGCTCCAAGCCCAACACCACACCGACCGCACTGGCCACGACGAACCACAGTGCAGCACCCAGGGTGAGCGAGAGCCCGATTCGCACATGGTCGGCAGCGGTGATCCATCGTGCCAACGCGCCGAGACTCGCGGGGGCTGGACGGCCTGCCGCCGACAGAGTTTCTGCGTGCGTAGTCGTCATCACCACGTGGCAAGGCTACTCAATTGGGCTGTTTATCTTGATATCTCGGCTCGTCACACCCGACCAAACCGACCAATGTTTTGCGAACTAACGCACGAGCACATCGAGCATCACTGCCAAAAACAGCAACGTGACGTACGAGATGGAAAACGTAAAGACCCGCATTGCGGCAGCGGTGGTCGGAGCACGACCGAGACCAAACGTGAGCGCAATGAATGCAACGCCAAGCACAACTGCTGCCACCGAATAAACCACACCCATGTCATCCAGCGGAATCAAGGCAAAGGAGACGAGCGTGACCGCAATCGTGTACCAACCCATCGTGCGCACCGTGCGCGACAATGTTTCAACCACCGGCAACATGGGCACCGATGCGGCTCGATACTCGTCAGCGTGGCGAATCGCTAGCGCCCAGAAGTGTGGTGGGGTCCACAAAAAGATGACGAGAAACAACACGACTGC
>SYEA01000141.1 GCA_005800965.1 Actinomycetota bacterium
GACCGCATGTGGGAGTTCTTTGATCGCTTGCTGTCGGTGGCGATTCCTCGTATTCGCGACTTCCGTGGCTTGCCCGGTCGTTCGTGGGACGGCCACGGCAATTACACCTTCGGCCTTACCGAACAATTGGTGTTCCTCGAAATCAACTACGACCGTGTTGATGTGCCCCGCGGCATGGATATCACGATCGTGACGTCGGCCAACGATGACTTGACCGGCAAGGCACTTCTTGACGCGTTTGGTTTCCCGTTCCGCAAGGGCGAGATGCCAGCCTCGACGAAGCGCTCCAAGAAGCAGACCAAAAAGAAGTCAGCCGCTCAAGGCAATTCCTAACCACATCTCGTAGACACCCAGTAGACACAGAAAGATTCAGCACCAATGGCAAAAAAGTCACTCCGCAATAAAGCAGCCGCGACACCGAAGTTCAAGGTTCGTGCGTACACGCGCTGTCAGCGCTGTGGACGCGCGCGTGCCGTGTACCGCAAATTTGGTCTCTGTCGTATCTGCCTGCGCGAACTTGCGCATGCTGGTGAAGTACCCGGGTTGCGAAAGTCGAGCTGGTAGGCATCATGATCACTGACCCAATTTCCGACATGCTCACCCGCATTCGCAATGCGAACGTGGCAATGCGCGACGAAGTGCTCATGCCTTCGTCCAAGCAAAAGATCGCACTTGCTGAGATCTTGAAAAAAGAGGGCTACATTTCCGACTTCGCAGTCGGTGCAGGTGAAACCGAGGCCCACAAGACTCTGAAGATCCAGATGAAGTACTCCGACGACCGTCGGCGCACCATCATGGGCATCAAGCGCGTGTCCACACCGGGCCTGCGCATCTATCGTCGCGCCACCGACGTCCCCCGCGTTTTGGGTGGTCTCGGTGTTGCAGTTCTGTCAACTAGTCACGGGCTCATGACCGACCGCGAAGCGCGCAAGCGCAACGTTGGTGGCGAAGTCATGTGTTACGTCTGGTGATTGGGGAGCACACATGTCACGCGTAGGAAAAGCAGAAATCGTCATTCCACAAGGGGTGGACGCAACCATCTCTGGTGCGACCATCACGGTGAAGGGCAGCAAAGGTTCGCTCGTTCGCGTGTTGCCTGCTGGCATCTCGGTGAAAAAAGTCGATGCCACACTCGTAGTTGAACGAGCAACCGAGAATCGCGCGATTCGTTCGAGCCACGGCATGATTCGCGCCATGATCAACAACATGGTCAACGGTGTAACGCAGGGCTATGAAAAGGAACTTGAAATTATCGGCGTGGGTTATCGCGCCGTAGCCAAGGGAAAGGACAAGCTCGAGTTGGCGCTCGGCTTTTCGCACCCAGTTCCGTACGCCGCGCCGCAAGGTGTCACATTCGAGGTTCCGCAACCCACCCGCATCATCGTGAAGGGCATCGACAAAGAACTTGTCGGCCAGGTGGCTGCCGAAATTCGTTCATTCCGTTCGCCCGAGCCGTACAAGGGCAAAGGTGTTCGTTACGTAAACGAGCGCGTGTTGCGCAAAGCCGGCAAGACAGGCAAGAAGTAGGAGCACAGATGACCACCACCGCCCAAAAACGCCACGAGCTACGCATTCGACGTCACCGTCGCGTGCGCAAAAAGGTGCATGGCACCGCAACTCGACCACGTTTGGCGATTTATCGCAGCAACAAACATCTCACCGCGCAGGTCATCGACGACGATGCCGGCCGCACCGTGGCTTCGGCGTCAACGCTCGAGGCCGACTTCCGCAAAAAACAGTCGGGTGGCAACGTCGCCGCAGCAACTGCTGTCGGTGCACTGGTTGCCGAACGCGCCAAGCAAGCTGGTGTTTCAGCAGTGGTGTTTGATCGCGGTGGCTTTCTTTATCACGGCCGCATTGCGGCAATCGCCGAAGCGGCTCGCGCCGCAGGATTGGAGTTCTAATGACCGACGTACAGCAACCCGAGGCAGCCGGCAACCGCGACCGTCGTGAGCGTCGACCACGCGAACGCCGTGAGCCACGCCCCGAGGCAAAGCCAGGCGAGTTCGGTGAGTCTCGCGTGGTGCACGTCAACCGTGTTGCCAAAGTGGTGAAGGGCGGTCGTCGCTTTCAGTTTGCTGCCATCGTCGTGATCGGTGACAAGGCCGGCCGTGTCGGTTTGGGTTATGGCAAGGCTCGTGAAGTGCCACTCGCAATTCAAAAGGGCACCGAAGACGCCAAGCGCAACGTGTTTCACGTCGCCCTTGCTGGCCCCACCATCACCCATGCCATCGAAGGCATCAATGGTGCTGCTCGCGTGATGTTGAAGCCTGCTGCTCCGGGTACCGGTGTAATCGCTGGTGGCGCTGCTCGCATCATCCTCGAAGAAGCAGGCATTAAGGACGTTTTGGCCAAGTCGATGGGTTCTTCGAACTCCATCAACGTTGCTCGCGCCACAATCAACGGTTTGCGTTCGCTCTTGCGACCCGATGACGTGGCGAAGCGACGTGGTCTACCCGAAGAAGAGTTCGTACCACGCGGCTTGTTGCGCGCGTATAACGAAACCAAAAAATCGCGAACACAAGGCCGCTAGGAGATCTCATGGCTGAAAAGACAATCACCGTTCGTCAGAAGCGTTCGTACATCGCCTGCATGCCCAAAACTCGCGGCACGCTGCGCGCCCTGGGCTTGCGCAAAATTGGCGACACCAACGTGTTGCCTGATCGCCCAGAAATCAGGGGCATGATCGCGCGCGTTCCGCACCTCATTGAAATCATCGTTAGCGATAAGAAAGGCAGCTGATCATGCGTGTAGACCAAGTCGGACCAAAACACGGAGCCCGCAAGTCGCGCAAACGCGTCGGTCGTGGTATCGGTGGTAAGGGCGGCAAGACCGCCGGTCGTGGCACCAAAGGTCAGTACGCCCGCAACACCGTGGCTCGCGGCTTTGAAGGTGGACAGATGCCACTCAAGCAGCGCGTGCCGAAGTTGAAGGGTTTCAACAACCCATTCCGCGTGGAATATCAGGCCATCAATCTCGACACACTCGAGGCGATGGGTGTGAGTGACATCTCAGCAGCATTGCTCATTGAAAAAGGTTTGATCAGCAAAGGCAACATGGTGAAGGTGCTCGGTCGTGGGAAAATCGGCAAGGCCCTGACCTTGTCGGTGCACGCCATCTCGACGTCGGCCCAAGAGGCCATTACGGCTGCTGGAGGCACGATTACCATCCTGCCCAAACCATTCCGTGGTGTTCGTCCGCCGGCCCGCGGCAGCCAGTACACCAACCGCTAGTTTTCGCTTACCAAGAAGCAAAGCAGGACGATGTTCTCCAAGATCAAGAGTCTTTTCACCGTTGCCGATTTGCGCAACAAGGTGCTGTTCACGCTCTTCATCTTTGCTGTGTACCGCATCGGTGTTTCGCTGCGTGCTCCTGGCGTCGACGCCCAGGCGATCAGCCAGTTGCGCGAAGCGTCAGAGTCGCAGGGTGCGCTCGGGTTCTTGAACCTGTTTTCTGGCGGCGCCTTCGGCAGCTTCTCGATCTTTGCACTCGGTGTCATGCCGTACATCACAGCGAGCATCATCATGCAGGTGCTCACGGTGGTCATCCCCAAGCTTGAGCAGTGGCAGCAAGAAGGCGCCACGGGACAACGCAAGATCACCCAGTGGACTCGTTACGTCGCGGTCGCAATCGCCACGTTGCAAGCCGCTGGTTTGACATTTATTTTCGGCCAGGGCAATGGTTCGGCATTCTTCGGCGCCGCAGCAACCGTGCCCGACGTGGTGTTACTCGATCCGTTTATGCCGCGTGCGTTGTTGGTGATTCCGTCGTTGGTGGCGGGCACCGTCATGATCATGTGGCTGGGCGAATTGATCAGCCAGCGCGTCATCGGCAACGGCATGTCGATGATGATCTTTGCCTCCATCGTGAGTGATTTGCCCTACGGCTATTTCTCGTTGTTGCAAAGCAGGAAGACATTCGTGTTCGTGGTGCTGGTGGGTGTCACCTTGTTGATCTTGGCGGCCGTGGTGCGAGTCGAGCTCGGCCAGCGGCGCATCCCGGTGCAGTTTGCCAAGCGCGTGGTCGGACGTCGCCAGTTCGGCGGTCAAAGCACCTACATCCCGCTGAAGGTCAACCAGTCGGGTGTGATCCCAATCATTTTCGCTTCGTCGGTGTTGCTGTTGCCCGTGTTGTTGTCCAACATGTTGGGCAGTGCCGAGGGCTGGCGTGGGGCAGTGGCCCGGTTTGTTGATCGCTATTTGATCAACAGCCAAAACATGTTGTACATCACCATCTTTTTCGGAATGATCATTGCGTTTGCCTATTTCTACAACTCGATTGCCTTTGATCCGATTCGCCAAGCCGACCAGTTGCGCAAGCAGGGTGGCTTCATCCCTGGAATCCGTCCAGGTCAACAGACCGAGGCATTTCTGGGCAAGACAGTCAATCGCATCACGCTGCCTGGCGCACTCTTCGTGGCGTTCATCGCCATCACGCCCTACATCATCCTGTGGGTCGGCGATGTGCAGAGCTTCCCATTCGCTGGCACGACTGTGCTCATTGCAGTGGGTGTGGCTCTTGAACTCATGCGTCAGATTGATAGCCAGCTGATGCAACGCGACTATCAGGGCTTCCTGAAGTGACGCTTCGGCTGGTCCTACTTGGCCGGCAAGGTTCGGGTAAGGGAACGCAGGGTGCGCGTCTTGCGACGCACTACGGGATTGCTCACATCAGCACCGGTGAAATGTTGCGCAACGCCATCCGTAACGCCACACCCCTGGGCAAGGTGGTCAAACAGGTGCTTGACGAAGGTCGACTTGTCGATGACGAACTGATGGAGAGTCTGGTGCAAGGCCGGCTCGGCGAAACTGATGCGCGAACCCGGGGGTACTTGCTCGACGGTTTTCCGCGTACCTTGCCCCAAGCCCAGGCACTCGATGACATCGCACGGGTGCGCCCCATCAACATCGTGGTCGATCTCGAAGTGCCCCGCGAGCTGGTGATGGAGCGCCTAAATGCTCGGCGTGAGGCCGAACAGCGCACCGATGACTCGCCGGCCGCAGTGGAGCAGCGATTGGCCCTCTACGAAGAGCAAACCGCGCCGTTGATTGCCCATTATCGCCGCCAGGGCGTCTTGGCGGTGGTGGACGGGGTGGGTTCACCAGACGAGGTCTTTGGTCGCTTGCTTGCAGCCATTGTCGCCACCACCGGCTTGAGCGGCCCAGGTGGTGACGGGCGTGCGTCCCGATAGCGTCTTGAGTCGCCCTGCGGGGCCCGAAGGAGTCAGTTCTGGCAAAGAATAAAGAAGATGCAATCGTGCTGGAAGGCACGATTACCGAGTCGTTGCCCAACGCAATGTTTCGGGTGGAACTTTCCAACGGGCGTTTCGTTTTGGCGCACATCTCGGGAAAGATGCGGGTGAATTACATCCGAATCAATCCAGGAGACCGAGTACAAGTCGAGTTGTCACCGTATGACCTCACCCGAGGTCGTATTACATTCCGTTTCAAGTAAGAGAGAGATCATCGTGAAGGTTCGGACAAGCGTCAAAAAGATGTGCGAAAAGTGCAACGTCATTCGCCGCCATGGTCGCATCATGGTGATTTGTGAAAACCCCCGCCACAAGCAGCGTCAGGGTTAGGAGAGCTTCGCATCATGGCACGTATCTCTGGCGTTGACATCCCGCGCGAGAAGCGCATCACCATTGCGCTCACCTATATTCACGGCATTGGTCGCCAGACCTCTGCCAAGATGTGTGCCGATCTCGATATCGCCCCAAGTGCTCGCGTGCGTGACCTCACCGATTCGGAGATCAACAAGATTCGCATCTACATCGAAAACAACTTGAAGGTCGAAGGCGACCGTCGCCGCGACGTGCAGCAAGACATCAAGCGCAAGATTGAAACAGGTTCATACCAGGGCACCCGCCACCGCAAGGGCCTTCCCGTGCGCGGCCAACGCACCCACACCAATGCCCGCACCCGTAAGGGTCCGAAGAAGACCGTCGCCAACAAGAAAGCCGCAGTGAGGAAGTAAATGTCAGACGTATCCGCCACACCCGCAACAACACCGGCACCCGCAGCTTCGGCTGCAGCCGCCACACCAGCCGGCGCCGCTGCGCCGCGCAAGTCGCGCAAGCGCGAAAAGCGCAACGTCAACACCGGCGTGGTGCACATCAAGAGCACCTTCAACAACACCATCGTGTCCATCACCGACGCCTCGGGCAACGTCATTGCTTGGGCATCTTCGGGCGGTGTTGGGTTCTCGGGTTCGCGCAAGTCCACCCCGTTCGCAGCCCAAATGGCGGCTGAAAAAGCTGGCCGTGCGGCAATGGAAATGGGTTTGCGTCGCGCCGAAGTGTTGGTGAAAGGCCCGGGCGCGGGTCGCGACACAGCGCTGCGCTCGATTCAGAACCTCGGCATTGAAGTAACCGGTATCAAAGACGTAAGCCCAGTGCCGCACAACGGCTGCCGCTTGCCGAAGAGGAAGCGTCCATAACCATGGCTCGTTACACAGGTCCTAAAGTTCGCATCTCGCGCCGTCTTGGCATCAACATTTTTGAAAATGCCAAAGGCACCAAAGCCCTTGAGCGTCGGCCGTTTCCGCCGGGTGCCCACGGTCGTACCCGTCGTCGTTCAAGCGATGGCGAATACCTCAGCCAGTTGCAAGAAAAGCAAAAGGCCAAATACATCTACGGTGTGCTTGAGCGTCAGTTCCGCAACATTTTTGACGAAGCCGTGCGCCGTAATGGCCCAACTGGTGAAAACATCCTTCGTCTTCTCGAGTTGCGCTTGGACAACGTGGTGTACCGCGCTGGCTGGGCAGCCACCCGCCCGCAAGCTCGTCAGTTCGTGAGCCACGGGCTCGTAAAGATCGACGGCAAGCGCGTGAATATTCCGTCGTACACCCTCGCCAAAGGCGAAGTGGTGAGCCTGTCAGACAAGGCTCGCAACATGATCATCATCCAGCACAACATTGACACGCTTGGTCGCGCACCAGTGGCGTGGCTTGATGCGCAGGACGGTGGCAAGGCAGTTTCTGTACGCGAATTGCCGACGCGTGAACAAATCGATGTTCCCGTCAAGGAACAACTCATCGTTGAGCTCTACTCGAAGTAACCCCCAACTACAGCCAGGAGATACCACCATGCTCGTTATTCAGCGCCCAAGTGTTTCAGCAATCAGTGAGGCCACCGACAACCGTCAAAAGTTTTCGGTCTCACCACTCGAGCCAGGGCTCGGCCACACCATCGGCAACTCGCTGCGTCGTATGTTGCTTTCTTCCATTCCAGGTGCAGCAGTAACTTCTGTGAAGTTTGACAAGGCCCTGCATGAGTTCACCACCATCGACGGCATCACCGAAGACGTCACTGAGATCATCCTCAACCTGAAAGACATCGTCGTGAAGAGCGATGTTGACGACGTCGTGTCGGTGCAGGTCGATGTAAACGGCCCAATCGAGCTCACCGCTGGCGACATCTCGTTGCCGGCAGGGGTGGAATTCATCAACGGCAAGCAGCACATCGCCACTTTGTCAGCCAAGGGCCACCTCTCGGTGGTGCTCACCATTGAGCGCGGCAAGGGTTACGTCGGCAGCGATCGCGACTCTGGTCGCAAGACCATCGGCGTGATTCCTGTCGATGCGCTTTTCTCGCCGGTTCGCCGCGTGACTTTCGAAGTTGAGCCAACTCGCGTCGCGCAGTCAACGAACTTCGACAACCTCATTCTCGACGTCGAAACCGACGGGTCGATTACGCCATCTGAAGCACTGGCATCTGCCGGTGCCACGTTGCGCAACTTGCTCGACCTCGTGGCATCGCTCAGCGATGCGCCGGTGGCCATCGAGCTCGGTGAGTCAACATTCAGTGGTTCGGGTTCACCAGAACTCGATATGCCAATCGAAGACTTGTTGCTCTCACAGCGCCCACACAACTGCTTGAAGCGTGCCCAGGTCAACACCATTGGTGACCTCGTGACTCGTTCAGAAGAAGAGTTGATGGGTCTGCCAAACTTTGGCGCCCAGAGCATCAACGAAGTGAAGGCCAAGCTCGACGAGCGAGGGCTCGCACTGCGCGTCTAACGCGTAGCCGACACGAAGGGAACCAAGAACGATGCCACAACCACGCCGTAGTAAAAAGTTTGGTGGCTCAGCCGCCCATCAACGGTTGATGCTTGCCAACTTGGCAGCGTCGCTGTTTGCTGCCGAGGGCATCGAAACCACCGAGGCCAAGGCCAAGGCCTTGCGTCCGATCGCCGAGCGTCTCATCTCGAAGGCCAAAAAAGCCCAGACGGGTGACGCAGCAGCGCTGCACAAGATCCGCCAAATTCAGGCGTATCTCAACGACAAAGAAATGACCAACAAACTCGTGAAGAACGTTGCCCCTCGCTATATGGAGCGCAACGGTGGTTGCGTGCGCATCTTGAAACTTGGCGAGCGCAACGGTGACCGTGCCCCAATGGCGCGCATCGAACTCGTCTAAGTACCGGTACAACACGGTTCGCCATGAGCGCTGCCACGCAGCGCACCGCTCGGTTGGTCATTGCCTACGACGGCAGCGCCTTCCACGGGTTTGCTCCCAACCCTGATGTATCGACGGTCGACGGCGCGTTGACTAAGGCACTCGAAACGATCACGCAAACCAAAGTGCAGTTGGTGGCCGCCGGTCGCACAGACACAGGTGTGCATGCGCGCGGCCAAGTGGTGAGTGTGATGTTGCCGAGTCGCACGAAGATCGATGGGCTTGCCAAAAAGATCAACTCGTTGTGTGGGCCACAAATTGCAGTGCGCGATGCACAGTGGGTCGATGCCTCGTTTCATGCGCGGTTCTCGGCAATCTGGCGCCACTATCGATACACGATTCTCAATACGCCGGCACCAGACCCGTTCTCGGCGACGACCGCATGGCACGTGTATCAGCCGTTGCAGATTCGACCGATGCAGTTGGCAAGTGACGCGGTGATGGGCGAGCGCGATTTCTCGGCTTTTTGTCGCAAGCCCAGCCCCGACGACGCCGACGACAAGCGCCAGGTGACCATGGTTCGGTTCGTCATGCAAGCCGCCTGGAAGCGTCTCGACGATCACGTCACTTTTGACGTGCGCGCCAATGCCTTTTGTCATCAGATGGTGCGTTCGTTGGTGGGAACTTTTGTTGACATCGGGTTGGGCCGTCGCCCACCGAGTGACATGATGGCGCTCATTCGTTCGGGCAGTCGTGAGGATGCGTCGCAACTAGCGCCACCACATGGCTTGTGTTTGTGGGAAGTCGGTTATCCGACAACGAGCGAGTAGCAACCTGTGGTTGATGATGCGCGCCCGCCAAAAAACTTGAGCCTGGTTTCGGTCGTGGTGCCCACGTACAACCGAGCGCAGTTGTTTCCGCGAGCACTGCAGTCGGCAGTGAGCCAAACCCATGCGTCGCTGGAGATCATCGTGGTGGATGACGGCTCGACCGACTCGACGCGGGAGGTGGTCAGCCGTATTGCTGCAGTCGATGCACGCGTGCGTTACGTGTATCAGGCCAATCAGGGTTTGGCGGGTGCACGCAACACCGGCATTGCCACCGCGCAAGGTGACTACGTAACGTTTTTGGATTCAGACGACGAGTTTTGTGCCGACCATGTTGCACTACGTGCCGAGCACCTAGATGAGCACCCCGCAACGATGATGGTGCATGGCGGCCTTGAGGTGGTCAACGGCAGCTGGATGGTGCCCGACTATTACCGGCCAGGCGAACTGGTCGATGTGCGTGAATGTGCTGTTGGCGCGACGTTCTTTTTTCGTCGGTTGATCGTGGCCACGGTAGGGGGGTTCGTGCACCGCGCCTATGGTGAAGACACCGAGTTTTTTGAGCGGGCCACGGCACGGGTGGTGGTGGCCCGGGTGCCATGGCCGACGTACCGCTATTACCGCGATACGCCCGACAGCATCGTGACCAAAGAGCTCGGCACCGCCACAGGTGGGAATCCGCCAGGGCAGTAATCGGCACGTGTTCGGCACGTGTGACGGGCGCAAAATGCCCGTATCCTTCAATGCTCGGGTGTGTGCCGCCACCGAGGTGCGCTCGCCAGATCGAAAGGCCATAGACATGCGAACATTTTCAGCAAAGCCAAGTGACGTGCAACGCTCCTGGCATGTGATTGATGCTGAAGGTCTCGTGCTCGGCCGCATGTGCACGCAGGTCGCTGTGTTGCTGCGGGGCAAGCACAAGCCAACTTTCACCCCCAGCCTCGACACCGGTGACCATGTCATCATCATCAATGCATCCAAGGTGGTCATGACGAGTGGTAAGGCCGACGACAAGATCGTGGCTCGCCACAGCGGTTACCCCGGTGGTATTCGCGTCGAGTCGTATGCCCAGTTTCTTGACCGCAAGCCGGCTGACGCAATCACGCGCACGGTGCACGGCATGTTGCCCAAGGGCCGCCTGGGTCGTGCGATGATCAAGAAGTTGCAGGTGTACGGCGGTGCCGAGCACCCACACGTCGCCCAACAGCCCAAGCCCGTCGACATGAGCGACGCCAAGGCGCGCTAAGTCGCACCACAGTCAACGAACATCGCACGAGAGGAAACACTTCACCATGGGCTCCAAGCCACTCACCCAAACCACCGGCCGTCGCAAGAGCGCAGTCTCGCGTGTTCGTCTGCGTCCTGGCTCGGGCAAAGTGACCGTCAACGGTCGCACATTCGCTGAATATTTCCCTACTGCAATTCACCGCAACAATGCCACCGAGGCTTTGCGCATCACCGAACAACTGCAGGCCTATGACGTTGATGTCGACATCGTCGGTGGTGGCATCTCTGGTCAGTCTGGTGCGATGCGTTTGGCAGTGGCTCGTTCGCTCGTTGAGCTCGACCCAGATTGCCGTCCGGCGTTGAAGCGTGCTGGATTGCTGGCTCGTGACTCGCGCAAGAAGGAAAGCAAGAAGTACGGCCTGAAAAAAGCCCGCAAGGCACCGCAGTACACCAAGCGATAATTTCGCGGCTCGGCATCACGATGCCGTTCAGCAGTGTGTGGTGCTCCATGTTGGGCCCCTGCGACGGGCAAGATGGTCATTGACATGTTGCAGTTTGGAACCGATGGCGTGCGCGGTCGCGTAGGTGTAGACCTGCACGATGCCGATGTAGCACGGCTCGGGGTGGCAGTTGCCCGTGAATGGCCGGGCACCCAAATAGTGATTGGTCACGACGGTCGCGAAAGTGGTGCGGCCTGGTTGGCTGCGTTTGCCAGTGGTGTCGCCACGCAAGGCAATGTGGTGGTGAATGCCGGTGTGGTGCCCACGCCCGCACTTGCCTTGGCGGCACGCGACAATGCCTGTGTCGCGGTGGCGATTACGGCTTCGCACAATCTTTGGCACGACAACGGGGTCAAAGTGTTTGCCCCGGGTGGACGAAAGTTGTCCGACGACCAGCAGCGTCGCATCGAGTTGCTGTGGCAGTCGAGTGAATTGGTGTCAACTCTTGAGCCGGTTGGTGTCAATGCGATATCACCACACGTTGCACAGGGTTATGTGGCAGCCCTCACCCGCGGCTTGAGCCTCGCCAGTTTTGGCAGCCGTGAAGTTTTGATTGATTGCGCCAACGGTGCCACCAGTACGGTGGCGTCGTCGGTGATGCAAGCACTGCAGATTCGTGCCGATATTCGTCATGCCGAGCCCAGCGGGCGCAACATCAACGACGGCTGTGGTGCCACTCATCCCCAAATGCTGAGTGCCGAGTGTGCCCAACGTGGTGTGATTGGCATTGCCTTCGACGGCGATGGCGACCGCTTGATCGCTGTTGATGAACAAGGCAACGTTGTTGACGGCGATTGCCTGATTGCTCTCACAGCGGTGGATTTGCTGGAGCGTGGTGTGTTGACCCACAACACGGTGGTGGTCACGAGCATGACCAACCTTGGCTTTCACCGCGCGATGAGTGCGCGCAACATCACAGTGGTGACCACCGATGTGGGCGACCGCGCCGTGCTGGTGGCGATGGAGGCCGGTGGCTATGTGCTGGGTGGCGAACAAAGTGGGCATCTCATCCACGCACTGCATGCCACCACGGGCGACGGTATGTTGTCGGCACTCCTGCTGTTGGACATAGTGCGTCGTAGTGGCCGCTCGCTCTCTGACTTGGCAAGTGCCGCAATGCAACGTTTGCCGCAGGTATTGCGCAACGTACGAGTGAATGCGAAGCCTTCCAACATCGAGTTGTTGTTGGCTGACGAACTACAGCGTGAGCGAGCGTTACTTGGCAACGATGGTCGCATCGTGTTGCGCACCTCGGGCACCGAACCAGTGGTGCGCATCATGGTGGAAGCCGTGTCGGCAGCCCTCGCTGACGAAGTAACCACGCGACTTGAACAAGTCGTGCGCTCGCGCACTAGGTAGAATTGGGGTATGTGCGGCATTATCGCGGTGTTGTCGCGCCCCGAAACTCGCCCGGTTCCCGCGGCGCAAGACTTGCTGGCCCAGCTGGATTCGCTGCTTGCCGACTGGGCGCTGGCTCGTGAAACACTGCCGTCTGATGATCGGCTGCAGACGATGGCCACTGCCGCTGCTGGGGTGGATGCCGCCTTGCGTGGCGACGCTGGGATGTGGCTCATGGCCGGCAACCGCGAGTTCGTTGCAGCACTCACCAACCGGCTCGACCAACTCGACGCACACCTCGCCCGCAGTGACCAGCAACTTGAGCACCGTATTGAGCACGCCGATGCCTCGGTCAGCGCAGCAGTGCTTGAACGCACCACCAACTTGCTGACTGCCCTGCGCGACGCCACATGGTCGCTACGTAAAGATCGGATTCGGACCGCGTTGGCGGTGGATGGTTTGGCGGGCGTAGGGGCAAGCCGCTCGGCGCTGGCTGCGTATTTGTCGATTCAGCAGGTGCTGTCGGCCATTGATCGTCTCGAGGTGCGCGGTCGGGATTCTGCCGGTGTGCACGTCATGGTGTGGAGTCACGGGTTGACCATCGATGATCCACGAGTCGCAGGTTTGCTGGGTAGCCGCCACGACGACAGTTTGTTTACGTCTCGTTCGGTGCGTGTGACACGCAATGCGTGGTCGTTTGTGTACAAAGCGGCCGCCGAGATCGGTGAACTGGGCGACAACACCCGCGTGATGCGAACTGCAATTGTCGACGACGACCTGTTGCGCTTGTTGGTGAGCCAGCCCGGTGCCCGTGTCGGGGTATTGGGGCACACCCGTTGGGCCAGCGTTGGCATCATCTCTGAACCCAATGCGCATCCGGTGAACAGTGAAGAACTTGAATCAGCCGCCGACGCTGCGTATCTCGTTGCTGCGCTCAACGGCGACGTTGACAACCATGCAGATTTGCGCGCCCGCCACGAATTGCGCCTGGCCCAACCCATCACCACCGATGCCAAGGTGATTCCGGCACTCGTGTCGCGCAGTTTGGCCAAAGGTGCGACTCTGCCTGAAGCGTTTCGTGAAACCGTGGCAAGTTTCGACGGCTCGGTGGCCATTGCCGCTGCGTCAGCCGAGCAACCCGAGATGTTGTTGTTGGCGTTGAAAGGCAGTGGTCAGGGCTTGTGCGTTGGGCTGGCCGACAATCGTTTTATTGTGGCCAGCGAGCCGTACGGCGTCGTTGAAGAAACCCAGCGCTTCGTGCGAATGGATGGTGAATCGTTGGCCGATGCCAGCCGTCCGTCTAGTCGTGGGCAAGTCATGGTGCTGGATGCAGCACATGCTGGCTTGCCAGATGGCATCACGTTGGTGGCCTATGACGGCACGCCGATCGGCATCGGTGCGCACAACCTGCTTACTGCCGAAGTCACCACTCGCGACATCGATCGCGGCGCACACCATCACTTTTTGGCTAAAGAAATCAACGAAGCACCACGCAGTTTTGCCAAAACATTGCGCGGCAGGATTGTCGAACGCAATTCGCGACTCAGTGCGACGCTCGACGACTCGCAGTTGCCCAAGCGCATCGTCGACGAGCTTGCTGCCGGCTCGTTGCGGCGGGTCAGGGTTATCGGCCAGGGCACTGCGGCAATTGCCGGTCGCTCACTGGCCAACTTGCTGGGTCAACTCACCCAAGATCGTTTGCGCGTCGATGCGTTACCCGCAACCGAGTTGTCGGGTTTCGGTCTGACCCTCGACATGAGTGACACACTGATTATTGCCATCAGCCAGAGCGGCACTACGACCGACACCAATCGCACCGTCGACTTGGCACGTTCGCGCGGGGCTCGAGTGCTGGCCGTGGTCAACCGCCGTGGCAGCGAACTTTCGGCCAAAGCCGATGGAGTCATCTATACGTCAGACGGTCGCGATGTGGAAATGAGTGTGGCCAGCACGAAGGCCTTTTATGCCCAAGTGGCTGCCGGGGCGATTGTCGCCTGTGCGATTGCCCAAACAATCGGCGCTGGTTCACCTGAAGATCGCCATAATCTGCTGACGGCATTGCGCTCGTTGCCAGATGCGCTGGGCGAAGTGTTGCAGTCGCGCGGCAAGATTGCCGATGCAGCACGCACGTTTGCCACGTCGCGCCGCTACTGGACTGTCGTCGGCAACGGCCCCAATGCCGTCGCTGCCGAAGAAGTGCGCATCAAATTGAGCGAGCTGTGTTACAAGTCAATCGCCTGCGACATCACCGAAGACAAAAAGCACATCGACTTGTCGTGTGAACCGTTGATCTTCGTATGCGCTGCTGGTTTGAGTGGCGGCACCGCAACCGATGTCGCCAAAGAAATTGAGATCTATCGCGCCCACAAAGCGCTGCCAATTGTCGTGGCCACTGTTGGCGAGCAGCGGTTTACGGCAGCCGCAGCCGTGATTGAAGTGCCGGTGGTGGACCCACGTGTGGCGTTTGTGTTGTCGGTGATGGTCGGACATTTGTTTGGCTACGAAGCCGCCCTCGCGATCGATGCATTGGCTCGTCCGCTGCGCCAGACCCGCGAAGTGGTCGAGCACGCGGTCGAGCGTGGTGGTCAGGGCTCGGCGCTGTTGAGCAAGGTGCATGGTGAAATTGGTGTCGCAGCCAATCGGTTCTTCGACGCACTTTCCACTGGCACCTACGACGGCAACCTCGAAGCGTCGACTGCGGTGCGTGTGGTTGGCATGTTGCGCACGGTCATGTCGGCCAACCCGTTGCAGTCGTATCAACGCGACTTCGGCAAAATTGCCACCCCTGAAGCACTGCTTGACGACATCATCGCCGCCTTGACTCGTGCCATTGACGAACTCACGCGCCCAATTGACGCCATCAAGCACCAAGCAAAAACGATTACGGTCGGCATTTCGCGCAGCGAAGAGGGCTTGCTCGACCGCAATCTCGTGCAAGCAGTGCTCAATGCCGGCGCTGCGCGTGACCGTCTGCCGTATGGCGTGTTGAAAGTGCTCGCCGATCTTGACCCCGCAATCAGCCAAGTGGTGGGCTTCACGCGCTATCGCATCGAAGGCGACCCGTCTTCGCCTGACTCGACCGTGATGATTGTTGACCGCGGCGGTATCGCCCGCGATCTGCAGTCGCGGGTGGATACGAGCAACGCATTGCGGGGCACCAAACGCCGTGTGGCGGTTTCGCAAGAGGTGCTGGTGGCTCGTGGGCGTCGCGATAGTCGCACGGTGATTTTGATTCCAGAAACCAAGGGCAGTGAGACCACTGGCATCACATTGATGCACGTGTTGTTTCACGACCGTTTGCCCGCAGGCGTGATGAAGCAGGTGTTGCAGGGTTACGACAACCGCTTCGAGCGTCTTGTCGATGCTGTTACTGAAACTGAAGCAAGTTTCCGCGAAGATCGCTTGGCCGAAGTGTCGGTGGCAGACGCATTGATTCTGCCAATCACCTCGACTGCCGATATGTGGCGCGCTGGTGAATAGTCGGACTGGGTTGAGCGCATGATTGGTGTGGGAATTGACGCCGTCGACATCGACCGGTTCCGGTCAACGTTGGAACGTTCCCCGCGAATGGCCGATCGTTTGTTTACCACCAGCGAACTTGAGTTGGCGGCGCGACGTGCCGATACTGCTGCGGTGTTGGCAGCACGCTTCGCCGTGCGCGAAGCGACCATGAAGGCCCTCGGCGTAGGGCTTGGTGCCTTCGATTTTAAAGATGTTTCGGTGGTGAGCAGTGAGAGTGGGCGACCGATGCTCAACGTGGAGGGCCGGGCTCGCGACTTGGCTCGCGAGTGCGGTGTGTCGGCTTGGCATGTTTCGATCACACATACCGAGCACCTTGCGATGGCCGTTGTAACCGCCGAGTAGGGGCACGCCCAACATGACAACGAATCACGCCAGCAACACGGTGGATGCGGCTATGCGGGCCACGCGTGTAACTATCGACCTTGCTGCACTGCGCCATAACGTTGCCGTTCTGGCCGAACGAGCCGGCACGTTGCAGTTGTGGGCGGTGGTTAAAGCCAATGCGTATGGTCACGGCGCAGTGCAATGTGCGCAAGCAGCGCTGGCGGCTGGAGCCCACGGGTTATGCGTGGCCTTGACCCAAGAAGCTGTCGAGTTGCGCACTGCTGGCATCGACGCACCAATCATGGTGCTGAGTGAGCAGCCTGTTGACGACGCGCCGATTCTGGTTGCCCATCGTGTGGTGTGTGTGGCCTACAACGAGCACTACATTGCCGCGTTGGCTAGTGCCGCAGCCGAACAGGCCGAGCGCACTCTCGTGCATCTCAAAATTGATACGGGCATGCATCGGGTGGGGGTTGCCCCAGCGGCAGCAGTCGCGCGGGCCGAGATGATTGCCCACAGCAAACATTTGGTGCTCGACGGTGTGATGACCCACCTTGCCACTGCCGACGACCCCGCACACAGTGCAACGCTGCAGCAAGTTGCTGCATTCACCCACGCAGTGCGCGACATTCGCGCGGTGGCGCCCGACTTGCAACACGTGCACGTGGCCAATTCGGCGGCAACGTTGCGCGCACTCGGCCTCGACTGCACGCTCGTGCGCGCAGGCATTGCGTTGTATGGCCTGCAGCCAGGCGCTGGTGTTGCGTCGCTAGTTGCAGGTTTGCAACCGGTCATGGCGTTGCGCAGCCGCGTGTTGCACGTGCAACGTTTGGCAGCGGGGCAGGGTGTGAGTTATGGCTTGCGCACCGTGCTCGATTGCGACAGCACTATCGCTACCTTGCCGTTGGGTTATGCCGACGGCATTGCACGTCGTGCGTGGCAGACCTCAGCGCGGGTGTTGGTTGGTGGTCGAGCCCGGCGCATCGTGGGCGTCGTGACGATGGATCAGATGATGGTCGACTGCGGTGAGGATGCGGTGGCGGTTGGTGACGAGGCGGTCATTTTCGGCACGCAAAGCCAGCAATCGATAACTGTCGACGACTGGGCCGCAGCACTCGACACGATTTCATACGAAGTGGTGTGCGCCATTTCGCCACGTGTGCCACGCGACTTCGTGGGTGCGTAATTATGACGGCATCAACATCGTCATCAACATTGACGTTGACATCGCATTCGCCGCAAGACACGGCGCGCTATGCAGAAATTATCGCAGCCGAATTGCGACCTCGCGATGTGTTGCTGCTGGCGGGCGATCTTGGTGCCGGCAAGACCACGTTCACCAAAGCGTTGTGTGCAGCACTAGGTGTTGTCGACACAGTGACTTCGCCCACGTTTACGTTGGTGCACGAATATCGCGGTAGCAAATTGGTGGTGTGCCACGCCGATTTGTACCGCCTCGAGCGCACCGGTGAACTCGCCGACCTGGGGCTCGACGACGCACGGCGGAGCGGTGCGGTGCTGGTGGTGGAATGGGGCGACTTGTCCGGCGATGAATTCACCGAAGCACTCACGTTGACGTTTACTCACGCTGGCGAAGCCGAACGCACCATTACGGTGGCGTCACGCGGCACCACCTGGGGGCCGCGTGTTACCCGCCTGTTTGCTGCACTCGGCCAGGGTGCCGTTGCCAAGCCTCAAGCAGGTGGTGAATCATGATCGTGCTGGGTATTGACACCGCAACGGATGTGGTGAGTGTGGCCGTAGTGGATGGCGAGGTGGTGCTTGCTGCCAGCGAGCTTCGCAGCGAGCGAAGGCATGCCGAAGACGTAACACCGATGATTGATTTTGTTGTGAAGCGTGCTGGCTTGGGGCTCAACGAGATTGCGGCGATCGCCGTGAATGTGGGGCCCGGGCTCTTTACGGGCATGCGCGTGGGCATCGCATCGGCCCAAGCGCTGGCGTATGCACTGTCGTTGCCACTTGTGGGAGTCGACGGGTTGGCAGCCATGGCGGCTGGCGTGCCTGCAGCGACTGCTTCACATGTCGACATCGTGGTGCCAACCATCGATGCGCGACGCAGCGAAGTGGCGTGGGCAACACACCGCGTCAATAATGGTGGCGCACAGGAACGGGCTGACATGACACGTGCTGACATGACACGTGTTGACGCACCACGGGTGGGCAGCATCGAAGATTTGCTGGTGGCAATTCGCGAGCGAGCCCAGAACTGTTTGTTCGTGGGTGATTTTGCTCATCGCCATCGTGACGACATCACAGATGCGCTCGGGGCGCAATCGTGGACCATCGCGTTTGGCGACGACTCATTGAATTGGCCACACGCCAAACAGGTGGCCCTGCTAGCCCATGCACAATTGCTGCGTGGCGATGCGCATGAATCCAACTCTCGGGTTCCGACGGTGGCAGCGATGTATTTGCGCGAGGCAGACGCCGAAATCAACTGGTCACAGCGGAGCCATGCATGAGCATTCTCAGTCGATTTTTGCGCCGTGACAAAACCGAGTGGGCAACTCGTGCCACAGAGAGCGCCACGCCACCAGATGCACTCACCATCGAGCCGATGCGGCGTGCGCACTTGCCAGAAATTCTTCCGATTGAACTCACCGCGTATCCGCAGCCATGGAGCCAGGGCGTGTTTCAAGACGAACTCGCCATGCAAGCACGCGGCTCACGCCACTATTTGGTGGCCAAACTTGGTGGTCGCATCGTCGGCTATGGCGGCATGATCTATATGGATACCGCTGCGCACATCACCAATGTGGCCGTGGATGTGGCCATGCGGCGCCGCGGCATCGCCACCGAACTGATGCTGGATTTGGCGTGGGAAGCGCGTCGTGCTGGCATGGCATCGCTCACGCTCGAAGTGCGTGAGTCGAACGTGTCGGCACAATCGTTGTATCGACGGTTTGGTTTTGCGCCAGTCGGAGTGCGAGCCAAATATTATGAAAATCGCGACGACGCCATTGTTATGTGGTGCACCGA
>SYEA01000142.1 GCA_005800965.1 Actinomycetota bacterium
GTGACTAGCGCGTCGTATTTGCGTGACAGAGCCATCAATCGCGCCATGACCGGAATCTCGTAGGCGCCAGGCACCCAGAACACCTCGATGTTTGTTTCTTGCACACCGTGCTTGGCCAGGTTGCGACGAGCGCCGTCGAGCAGTGCGTTGACCACAAACTCGTTGAAGCGCGAGCAGATAATGCCAACTTTCAGACTTTTCACTTTGCGTGGGTTCATTTCTTGGTGCCTTTCTCGTCGGCGGCGAACAGGTGACCTAGTCGGTCACGCTTGGTGGAAAGATACGCGCGATTCTCGTCGGTCATGGTGACGACTATTGGCACACGTTCCACCACGCTCAAGCCGTAACCCGCGATGCCACCGTATTTGGCCGGGTTGTTGGTCATCAACCGCAATTCTTGTGCACCAAGGTCGGCGAGGATTTGTGCTCCGATGCCATATTCGCGACTATCCACCGGCAGGCCAAGCTGGGTATTGGCATCAACTGTGTCGACGCCTTGATCCTGCAGTGAATAGGCACGAATCTTGTGGCCGATACCGATGCCGCGGCCCTCGTGACCACGCAGATACACCAGTACGCCGTGATCGTTTTTGGCGATTAATTGCAGCGCTGCCGATAACTGGTCACCACAATCGCAGCGCAGGCTGCCAAACACGTCGCCAGTCAAGCATTCGCTGTGCACCCGAGTAAGCACAGGTGCGCCACTGCCAATATCGCCGCGCACAAAAGCCAGGTGCTCGATGCCGTCGATCGTCGAGCGATAAGCGACGCACTCAAACTCGCCCCATTGCGTGGGCACACGCGCCGAGCCGATGCGCTCGACAAGACGTTCTTTATGCCGACGCCACTCCACCAACGCAGCGATGGAGGAGAGCAACAGGTTGTGCTCGCGGCAGAACTCGATGAGTTGCGGCAATCTTGCCATGGTGCCGTCGTCATTTTGAATTTCACAAATCACGCCGGCTGGCTCGCAACCCGCCATGCGCGCCAAATCGACCGCCGCCTCGGTGTGACCAGCACGCTTCAACACACCACCTTCGCGAGCGCGAAGCGGAAACACGTGGCCCGGTCGGGCGAATGCCTGGTAGCCAACCGTGCCATCGGCGAGTGCGCGAATAGTGAGCGCGCGGTCAGCAGCAGAAATGCCGGTGCTTGTGCCTTCGAGCAAATCAACCGACACGGTGAATGCGGTGCGATGGCTCTCGGTGTTGTGATCAACCATCATCGGCAAACGCAAATCGTCACAACGCTCACCCGTGAGCGGGGCCACCACCACACCCGATGTGTGGCGAATGATGAATGCCAGCTTCTCGGCGGTTACGTGTTCGGCAGCCATGATGAGGTCGCCTTCGTTTTCACGATCTTCGTCGTCGACGAGCACCACCATGTCGCCTCTCGCGATTGCGGCAATCACGTCGTCGATTGGGGCGAACACGCCGTTGGCTATTTGGGTCATGTGGGGCTCCTCTGGGGTTCAATCACGACTTCGACATCGTCACCGAGTTGTTGGGTAGAAATCGTGCGTCCCCGCCACACGTCGGCAAGGGTGGCTGCGGTGTCTCCGGCAAATGCGGGTACTGCGTCGCCGCCACCCATGATTGCGGGCGCGATGTGAAACACGTAGCGGTCAATCAGCCCGGCTTGGTGAAAGCTGGCAGCCACCTTGGCGCCACCTTCCACCATGAGTTGCAGCACGTGTTCGCCACCGAGCGTGTCGAGCAACTCGGTGAGCGAACCAGCCCACTCGGTGCACGGATGCACGCGGGCATCAACCGGTGCACGACCCAGCACGATGCGTCGTGGCGAAGCGCCAGGTGCATCGCGAACGGTGAGTTGTGGATCATCGGCACGCACTGTGCCGGCACCCACCACGATGGCGTCGCTCGCTGCGCGCAACTCGTGCACGCGGCGTCGCGCTAGTTCGCCGGTTATCCAGCCACTGGCACCAGACTTTGCGGCGATGTAGCCGTCGATGGTCATCGCCAACTTGAGCATCACCAACGGGCGACCAGTGCGGCGATGATGCAGATACGCAGCGAGTTGTTCGTTCACAGCCTCTGCTTCAACGCCAACTTGCACTGCGATGCCGGCATCACGAAGCCGTGCGATACCGCTGCCGGCAACGCGTTGGTCGGGGTCTTGTACGCCAATCACCACGCGGGCAACACCTGCGGTGATGATTGCTTCGGTGCAGGGTGGGGTGCGACCAAAGTGGTTGCACGGCTCGAGTGTGACGTACATCGTTGCACCGCGCGCAGCCTCGCCGGCGGCGCGCAACGCCTGCACTTCGGCGTGTGCCTGGCCGACTGGTTGAGTGAAACCACTGAAGCGTCGACCATCGGCGGCAACGAGCACAGCGCCCACCCACGGGTTGGGCCGGCAAATGTGTTGCGCGGAGGCGGCAACAAGCACCGCCTCGCGCATCGATTGTTGGTCGATGTCGATCATCTCTTCCTGCTTCCATCCGGACTCTGACCGTCGGCCTCGGAGTTTCACCGAATCAGTCCCGCATCGTGAGACGCGGGAGTCGCGGGCTTTCACCGCCGATAGGGAATTTCACCCAACCCTGCAAGACATTTCAGTTGTGTGCCGCACCTCCCGGTGTTGCATTCGTCAGGCTACCGACGTCACGCCGAGCCTCACTGACCGTGAGCAGCACTACGGCACCAATCACCAGCACTGCCCCAACCACGCTGCGGGCGGTGAGTCGTTCGTTGAGAAACATCAAGCCGACGGCGATGGTGACCACTGGTTCAAACGTTGATGCCACCGATGTGGGGCCGGGCCCGACTCGTTTCATTGCCGCAAAGAACAATGCCATCGCCACGATGGTGCCAACAGTAGAAATCACCACCACGTTCACCCAGCCAGGTGTGGAGTCTGGAAACTGCACCTGCATGCCAAAGGGTTGCGCAAGCGACATAGTGAGCCAGAGCGTGAGCCAGCCGAACATTGCGCCAATCAGGATGATGGTGAGCCCGGTGATGCCGTCGTACTTCGGCATCACGCTCGATGACAACACCACATAAAAGGTGTAGGTCAGGGCGCCGGTCAAAGTGAGCGCAACACCGACTGTTTCTCCACCGCTTACCTCGCCTGCTGTGAGACCGGCGCCAGCAACGGTGGCGACGAGGCAGATACCGATCACTTTGCTCGGCTGATGATGCAGCAGCCACCACGACAGCAACACCGCCATGACTGGAAAGCAA
>SYEA01000143.1 GCA_005800965.1 Actinomycetota bacterium
TACCGACGTCGAAGAACCGATCGGGAAATTGTGATTCGAATGCAATCAACCCTGTTGGCCCGGGCATCGCGGCGGTGATGGCAACGATGCGCTGGTCGCTCTGGGCTTCTTTAACCAACGCGTCAGCAAATGCTTGCGTGTAGCCCGTCGGCACTGCTTTCGGTGGGCCGTTAACAGGGTCAAAGATCGGTGCGTCGTGCAAGTGTTTTTCGTCGTCGTCTTCGGCTGGCGAATAGCCCCGACCTTTTTGAGTAATCACATGCACCACGATGGGTCCTTCTTCAGCCCGCATCGCAGCGGCGCTCAGCGCGTGTTCTAACTCGGCAAAGTTGTGGCCATCAACCGGGCCCACGTAACGCACGCCGAGTGCTTCAAAAAATGCAGTGGGTTGCAGATATTCGCGAATACCCGCTTTGACGGCTTCAAGCCCACGCTCGGCTTGCGGGCCGACCACAGGCAAGTCGTGCAGCCATCGCTCCAAGCGTCGCTGACGTTGTACATACACCGGGTTGAGTCGCACGTTGGTGAGCGCTCGTGACAAACGCCGTGTGAGTCGGTCACGCGGTCGCGACATTTCACTTGTTTCATCCAGCGGATGCGGATGATGCACCAGGTTTGACACCGTTGGCGCATACGAGCGGCCATTGTCGTTCAACACGATGATGACGCGGCTCTTTGAATGACCCAGGTTGTTGAGAGCCTCGTAAGCCATGCCCCCAGTGAGGGAGCCGTCACCGATTACGGCAACAACATGGCGCCTGTCAGCAGGCTGGCCTTTGTCGCGCGCCACTGCCATGCCGTGGGCATACGACAGCACCGTCGATGCGTGACTATTTTCGATGAAGTCGTGCACGCTTTCTTCACGGCTGGGGTATCCCGAAAGCCCGCCGGCTTGTCGCAATTGTGCAAACCCACCCCGTCGACCTGTGACCAATTTGTGAATGTATGCCTGGTGCCCGGTGTCCCACAAGATGGCGTCGCGTGGTGACTCGAACACGCGATGCAATGCCAGGGTGAGTTCAACCGCGCCGAGGTTCGAACCCAAGTGCCCGCCGGTTTCGGCGACTGCTGCCACGATGAAGTCGCGAATCTCACCTGCCAGCTCGTCTAATTGCGAGTGGCTGAGGGCACGCAGATCACTCGGTTGGCGGATATCAGCAAGCGCCATAGCAAGGTAGAACGCTAGCCCTCACGAGTGACCGGCCGCCCAGTGTTCCACTGGTGAATTCTGGCGCCAATCCAATATCCCGCAGCAAATACCACGATGCCGCCCAAGCCGTCAATCCAAAAGTGGTTGCCCGTAATAACGATGCACGCCAGGGTGATGAGTGGATAAGCGACAAGTAAGACACGCATCCAACGGCGACGAGCCAGCGGAAACAGCGCGAATACACACCACACAGACCAGCCAATGTGTAGAGACGGCATGGCCGCGTACTGATTAGACAAGGTCTTGCCTGGCCCGCGATCGAACGCCCAGGGGCCGCCAAACTCTTTGATGGTGTCGCTATATCCAAAATTTTCTGCACCGTTGTAGTTGCGCAACTCATGTTCGATGCACGCTGCGCCGAATCCAGTTGCAGGACACGGGGCATCAAGTAGGCGTGGGGGCATCAGTGGGAATAATGCAAACCCGATGATGGCCAAGGCAGTCATTGCCGCAAGGCAATTTCGCCACAGCCCGAATACCGCTGGACGCAGAATGAAGAGCGCGACGAACACCCCGAGTGTGACGAAGAAATGGGCCGTGCCGTAATACACGTTGAAAAATTTGATGACACCGGTGTGTGGCAAAAACCAATCCTGAATCGTCTCTTCGTGATACAGGCCAAGGGCACGTTCCACACGAATCACCCGCATGGCATTGATAAACGCCTCGATGGGAATCTGGCTACCTGAGACCAGGGCTGAGCCGAATAGGTTGCGCACCAACGAATAGACGCCATAAAAGGCCGCAACAATGAGGGCTTCTTTCCACCATGACGCGCGCTGCGGGTGCGTCGGCATGCTCACAGTCACGCAGCGAGGCTACCGATGCAGGTTTTCGTCGTATGCGCTTGTCATCGCTGCGGGGTAAATCGGTAGGCTCTCGCCATGTCAAACAACGAAAATCTGTTGGTCGCACCTGATGTGTTGTCACGAGTGTTGGCTCGGGGTCGTTCGACCGGCGCCGATTTTTCGGAGGTCTTCGTCGAAGACAAGCGCAGTACCTCGGCTGGGCTAGACGACGGAAAAATCGAGCAAGTATCCAGTGGTCGCGACCGCGGCGCAGGCATTCGAGTGGTCAAAGGTGACACCACTGGCTTTGCGCACACGAGTGACTTGAGCGAAAAAGGTTTGTTGGCTGCGGCCGAAGCCGCGGCTGCTGCCGCCTCGCGTGGTGGTGGCGGTGTGAACAGCGTGGCCCTCGGGGCTGTGATGCGTCACCCCGTGAACAACATCGAAAAATGGCCCGACGAAGTAACCAAGCGCGAAAAAGTTGCGCTCTTGCAGCGAGTTGATGCAGCCGCTCGCGGAGTGCACAAGGCAATCGTGCAGGTTTCTGCCGGCTACGGCGACTCGCGCAAGCGAATTCTGATCGCCAACAGCGAAGGCGTGCTTGCTGCCGACGAACAGGTGCGCACGTTGTTGCGCGTCAGCGTGGTGGCCAGTGGCGACGGCGGTATGCAAACCGGTTTTCAGTCGCTCGGGCACACGATTGGCTTCGAAGTGTTCGACCAAAACGATGTCGAAGAACTCGCTCGTTCCGCCGCCCAACAAGCAGTCACCAAGTTGAGCGCGCGTCCGGCACCGTCGGGCTCACTGCCGGTCGTCATCAAACATGGTTCGGGCGGTGTGTTGTTTCACGAGGCGTGTGGCCACGGCTTGGAAGCCGACATCATCAGCAAGGGTGCGAGCGTGTACAAAGACAAAAAAGGTGAGCTCGTCGCGTCGTCACTAGTCACTTTGATTGACGACGGCACGATGACCGCCGAGTGGGGCGCCATCGGCATCGACGACGAAGGCCACCCTTCGCAGCGCAACGTGCTCATTCAGGATGGTGTGATCACCGATTACATGTGGGATTATTTGCGGGCCCGCAACGAAGGCCGCCGTCAATCGGGCAATGGTCGCCGCCAGAGCTATCAGCACCTGCCGATGGTGCGGATGACCAACACGTTTGTGTTGAACGGCCCACACGACCCAGCGGCAATCGTGCGCGACACCAAAAACGGCGTGTACGTTGCCAAGTTGGGTGGCGGACAAGTCGACACTGCCAGTGGTGACTTCGTGTTCGGCATGACCGAGGCGTATCTGATCGAGAATGGTGAAATCACCGAACCGCTGCGCGACGGCAACCTGATTGGTAACGGCCCACAGGTGTTGCGCGACATCGATTTGCTTGGCAACGACTTTGCCATGGGTAACCCTGGCACCTGCGGCAAAGATGGCCAGGGCGTGCCGGTGGGTGACGGTCAGCCAACGCTGCGGGTAAAGAGCCTTACCATCGGTGGCACGGCAGCGTGACCATAGAAGTTCCCGAACTACAGGCGATCGCTGATCGCATCGTCAGGCAAGCCAAGCCAGGCGAGCAGATCGAGGCCTATGTGGGCCGCGGTGGTGAAACATCGGTGCGCGTGTACGAGGGCGACCTCGAACACTTCGTTTCGGCGCAGAGTGATGGCGTAGGGATTCGGGTCATCAAAGATGGTCGCACTGGCACTGCATATGCCGGCACGCTTGACGCCACTGCAATAGCCGAAGTTCTGGCCGAGGCCCGCGACAATGTGCAGTTCGGTACCCAAGACGAATTTGCCGGGCTCGCCACACCCGATGGTGTTGCTGTTGTGCCCCAAAAGTTTTGGGATGAAGAGCTGGCCAACTACGCAACCGAGGGCAAAGTGGATCTCACCAAAGATCTCGAGCGTCGAGCGCTGGCAGCCGATTCACGGGTGCGTACCGAGTCGGCCAACTATGACGACAGTTGGGATGAATCGGCATTTGCCACCACCACGGGCATTCGCGCCAGCGGTCGGTCGAATTCGTGTTACGTGTCGGTGGTGACACTGGCCGATGACGGCGATGAAACGCAGACAGGGTTCGGTTTTTCAGTTGGCGATTCACCGAAAGATTTTGATCTCGACAAAGCGGCGCGCGAAGCCGCAGACCGTGCCACGCGTTTGCTCGGTGCCACCAAGCCAGCCACCAAACGCACCACGATCGTGCTCGACCCGTACGTGACTTCGCAGTTCATCAGCATTTTGTCGAGCGCCTTCAATGGTGAAAACGTGTCCAAGGGTCGCAGCATTTTTGCCGAACGCCTCGGCGAACAAGTGGCCGTGCCGTTTTTTACACTCGTGGATGACCCCACGAACAAGTTGGCCTACACCGCCACAGATATCGATGGAGAAGGTCTTGCTGCACGGCGCAACGTGTTGATTAAAGACGGTGTGTTGCAGATGTTCGTGCAGTCGTCGTATAGCGCCCGACGCATGAAGACCACCAGCACGGGCAACGCCACGCGCGGTGGGTTCGCAGGTTCGCCAGGTGTCGGCTGTTTGGCCATGCAAGTTGCACCAGGCACCAAGTCGCAGGCAGAACTGATTGCCGATATCGATGACGGCGTGCTCATCCAAGAAGTGTCTGGTTTGCACAGTGGCGTCAACCCGATCTCGGGTGACTTCTCCACCGGTGCATCGGGCATGACGATTGTGAATGGGGCAGTGGGTGCACCGATTCGCGAATTTACGATCGGCTCGACGTTGCAGCGCATGCTGCAAGACATCGTGGCAATCGGCAATGACATTGACTGGTTGCCGATGCGTGCCGTTGGTTTGTCATTGGTCATCAATGACGTGACCATCAGCGGCTCGTAGCACCATTTTGTAGCTCGTCGCGCTCAGTAGCGTAAAGGCGACGATGTCGTGGTGGCAGGCACTCATTCTTGGGGTGGTGCAGGGGCTCACCGAGTTCTTCCCTGTTTCGTCGAGTGGTCACCTGCAACTTGTGCCGTGGTTGTTCGACTGGAACGATCTCGAAAGCCAATCGGTAAGCACCGCGTTTGATGCCGCGTTGCACCTGGGCACGTTGGTGGCAGTTGTCGTGGCGGTGCGCCACGACCTGGTGTCGCTCATCGTTGCGGGTGTGCGATACCCCTTTGCTTCTGTCGCCACGCGGGCCACGCTCCCGCATGGGCGGCTCGCGTGGTTATACGTGCTCACCGCAGTGCCAGCAGCAGCAGTCGGGGTGTTTTTTGACGATGTGATTGCCGATCAACTCGGTGGCCCCGTCATCGTTGCCGTGTCGCTCATTGGGTTTGGAGCAGTGTTGTGGTGGGCTGATCGTCGCAGTGGTGATCGGGTTGCCGAGCAACTCACCACGCGTCATGCATTGCTCATCGGTGCTGCCCAAGTGTTGTCACTCAACCCGGGCACGTCGCGTTCGGGCGTCACCATTTCGGCCATGCGCGCACTTGGCTATGGCCGTGCTGCAGCAGTACGCATGTCGTTCGTGATTGGTGTGCCGATCATCGCTGGTGCTGGCGTGTGGAAGGTGGCCGGCTTGATAGCCGATGGCGTGCCCGAGGGGCTCACCTCGGCGATGCTCATCGGCGTGACCACCGCAGCGATCACCGGATGGTTGGCGATCACCGCGCTACAACGGCTGGCTGCACGCAGCGACTTCAATTTGTTTGTGGTGTATCGCGTGGCGCTGGGCATTGCGGTGCTCGGCGTGGTGGCCACCAGTCTGCGTTAGCGAAACACGTCGTGCGTTAGCGCACGGTTATTGCCAGTACGTAACACACCACGCTGATTGCCACACCCGAGCCAAGCACCGCGCGCCGCAGTGAGGTGTCGACGGCAAGTCGACGATCAAGTTGGTAGAGCGCCGCAGAGGGCAAGAGTCGATGGATGAGTGTTTTCATACCCGGCTGTGTGCGCGAATACGGCAATGAGGCCCGTCAGGTTGACGGTGTGCTGGGCGCGCTCGGTGCAGCAGTGCTCGTGCCACCAGAAGCCGCAGTGGTGCCGGAGCCACCAGTTCCACCGCCATCAGTCTTGGGTGCCGCAGCAGCCCCTGAATCGGCACTTGTCGTGGTCGGGCTGGCAGCGGGAGACTTTTTTGCACCACCCGAGTCGGTTTTGTAAAAGCCCGAGCCCTTGAACGTGACGCCCACGGGGGTGAACACCTTTTTTACGGGGCGAAGCACGCCGTCGCTCGGGTGTGGGGCCTCGGTGAGTGCGTCGTCTTCGAACGCTTGGCGAACCTCGATGGTCTCACCCGAGTCGATGAAGCGGTACACATAGGTCGGCATAGGGCAACAAAGTCTACGATGAGACAATGCCCGTGCGCACTGCCGTGATCCCTGCGGCGGGCTTGGGCACCCGTTTCTTGCCGGCCACCAAGGTGGTGCCCAAAGAATTGCTGCCCGTGTTCGACACGCCGTCACTGCAACATACGGTCGACGAAGCAATCGGTGCCGGCATCGACCACATCATCTTGGTGTCGAACCGTGCCAAGCCAGCCATCGAAGCATTTGCCGACAAAGCAAGTGGCGGTGCCCGCATCACGGTGGTGTATCAGGATGCCCCCCGCGGGTTGGGTCACGCCGTGGAAATCACGCGCGAGTTGGTCGGCGATGCACCCTTTGCAGTGCTGTTGCCCGACGAGTTAATGGGAGATAGTTCGCACCTGCAAGATCTGGTGCGCGAACACGAAGCCACGGGTCAGACCGCAATTGGTGTGAAGCGCGTGCCGCGCAGCGAAGTGTCGGCGTACGGGTGCATCACACCCCAAGGAGTGCCCGATGCCAACGGTCGAGTCGGCGTGCGTGACGTGGTGGAAAAACCCAACGCGGTGGATGCACCGAGCGATCTGGTCATCATCGGTCGGTATGTGTTCAGTCGTCACATTTTTGGTTATCTCGCGTCACTCAAGCCTGCTGCTGGTGGCGAACTGCAATTGAGCGACGCAATCGGCGCCTATGCGCGCAAAGGTGGCGTTACTGGGGTGCTCATTTCGTGCACACGCCACGACACCGGCACGCCAATGGGAATGTTGACGGCGTCGATCGACGCAGCGCTGAAGCGCAGCAACGTGGGTCCGCAACTACGAACATGGCTGGAAGGTCGTCTGCAATGAGCACATTGGTCAACGAAGTTGGTGTCACCGAAGCAGGTTTTGACACGAAGCGTTTGCGACACCTCGACGCCCACTTTGAGGAGTATGTGGATGACGGTCGTCTGCCTGGTTTTCATCTGGTGGTGTCGCGCCACGGCAAAGTAGCCCATCAACATCGCTACGGTATGCGCGACGTTGAAGCCTCGCTACCGATTGATGCCGACACGATCTATCGCATTTATTCGATGACCAAACCCGTCACATCTGTGGCGCTCATGATGTTGGTCGAAGAGGGCCGACTGTTACTGACCGACCCGGTAAGCAAGTTCATCCCATCGTTCGGTGTAGCGCGCGTGTGGCGCGGCGGTTCGGTCGTCAAGCCAGTGACCGAACCCATCACCGAGCCGATGCTGGTGTGGCATCTGCTCACGCATACTGCGGGTCTGACCTACGGGTTTTTGTATCAGTCGCCGGTGGATGATTTGTATCGTCGCGCGGGCTACGAGTGGGGTGCGCCACGCGGCACGACACTCGAGCAGGCCTGCGAGATGTGGGCATCGCTGCCATTGCTGTTTCAGCCCGGTACCGAATGGAACTACAGCGTGGCCACCGACGTGGTGGGCCGACTTGTCGAGGTGATTTCTGGGCAAAGCCTCGACGAGTTCTTTGCGCAGCGAATTTTTGCACCACTCGGCATGCACGACACCGGCTTTTTTGCGCCCGAAGACAAATCACATCGCGTTGCGGCGCTGTATCAACCCGACCCAGCGACCAAACAAGCCAAACGACTCGATGCCATGGGCAAAGCCGTGTTGCATCGCCCATCACTCTTGGGTGGCGGTGGCGGGTTGGCGTCGACGGCACACGACTATCACCGTTTTATGTTGATGTTGGCCAACGGTGGCGAATTCGATGGCACGCATCTGTTGTCGCCGCGCACGTTGCGGTTAATGACGTCAAATCATTTGCCTAACAACATGGATTTGTCAGAGTTCGGGCGACCGCTCGACGCTGAAACAACCGATGATGGTGTGGGTTTCGGGTTGGGGTTCTCGGTGTTGATAAACCCAGCCAAGGCAAAAGCGCACGGCTCAGTCGGCGATTTTGGTTGGGGTGGGGCAGCGAGCACCACGTTTTGGGTCGATCACTTAGAGGGCATCACCGGCGCGTTCTACACGCAACTGTTGCCGTCGAGCACGTGGCCGATTCGGCCGCATTTCAAGAATCTGGTGTATCAAGCACTCGTCGCGTAAACGCACCCGGCTCGTTGAGCACCAAACCATATTCATCGAGTTCGGCTTCAACTTCGCGCGCACAATATGGGCTCAGATACCGCCAACGGCGGGCGTCGAGCCGTGCAAAGGTGCGCTGTTGTGCCGACACTTCGAGAGTCTCTACATCCACCACGGCAACCGTGAGATTGGCAGCGTGCGAGTCGTGCAAGGGCAAGCGTTTGATGATGGCCGAGGTGGTGAACGGGTTCATCCGTAATTCGATGTCGGTGCAGCCGTCGAGTTCGGTGCGATGAGCACCGTTCATTTCGCCCCAGTGCCCGGAGCGGTCACGGCCGAGCCATAAGTCGGGCTCGTCCATGTCGCGAAACAGCATGAACTGTTGCACGACCAAACTGGCTGAGAGCCGGATCACGAATTGTGCCTCGTCGCGACCGAGTGTGCCTTGGGCGGTCCATCCTTCGTTTTCGAATCGCACTTCAAGTTCGCTGGTCGAGCCGTCGGCAAGATCCCACGCAACATGTAGCGGCGATTGTGGAAATGGGGCAAAGGTGGCCACGTCACAGCCTCGCACGACACGCTGCGTGCCAGATACCGTCCAAGTGGTGATCCCGCTCAGCGAAGCGCAACAACGTGTGCTCGACGGGGTTGCCCCGCTTAGCCCGGTGCAAATTGCCTGCAATCTCGCCGCCGGTCTGGTGCTGGCGCAAGACGTGGTGGCTAGTGAACATGTGCCGCCGTTTGCCAACACGGCCGTGGATGGTTTTGCGGTGCGTGCGGCCGTTGTTGCACACGCGCCGGTTGAGCTGCGGGTGATCGGCACGTGTGCTGCCGGTGACGGCACCGAGTGGCACGTGGGCGCAGGCGAAGCGCTGCGCATTATGACTGGGGCGCCGATGCCCACCGGCGCCGATGCCGTGGTGATGGTCGAAGATTGTGAGCAGCCAACCCGTGAGCGTGTGCAAGTAGGCAAGTCGGTTGCCGTGGGTGCTGCGGTGCGACCCGTTGCCGATGATGTGCGCGCCGGCGACACGGTGTTTGGCGCGGGCAGCGTGCTGAACGCCGCTGGCGCAGGTGTGTTGTCAAGTATGAATGCCCGTCAGGTGCTGGTGTATCCGCGGGTCAAAGTGGCGTTGCTATCGACTGGTGATGAACTTGTCACCGACGGCTCGCCGCTCAGCCGTGGCCAGATTCGCGAAAGCAATCTCACGATGCTCGAGATTTTGATTGCAGGTTCGCAATGTGAGGTCACCAATCTTGGTGTCATCGCCGACGACGAAGCGTTGCTCGAGCGCACCTTGCGCCACGCCGCGAGCACGCACGATGCAATCGTCACCAGTGGTGGTGTGAGCATGGGTGACTTTGACGTGGTCAAAGCCGTGCTGTCGCGCATTGCCGAAATGCAGTGGATGCAGATGGCGGTGAAACCTGCCAAGCCGTTTGCTTTCGGTTTGCTCAGCGACGCACAACGACGGGTGCCGGTGTTCGGTTTGCCAGGCAACCCTGTGTCGTCGATGATTAGTTTCGAGTTGCTTGCGCGCCCCGCCTTGCGCAAGATGATGGGGCACACGCAGAGTTTGCTGCGCCCAACGGTTCGCGCCGTGGCCGATGCACCGCTGCGACGCAAGCCCGACGGCAAAGTGCATTTCATGCGCGTGTTCGCCCATTTTGCCGACGACGGGCGATTGCATGTGCGCGACTCGGGCCCGCAAGGCAGCCATCAGCTGGCAGCCACCGCAGCGGCCAACGGCTTGGCATTCGTGCCCGACGGCGCTGGTATCGATGCTGGCGGCAGCGTGGATGTGCTGTTGCTCGCCTAAGGCGGCATGAAGTCGTCGGGCGTAGGCTTTGGCCATGTCGAGCGCGACCAAGCCCGAACTCATCGACTCATTCGGGCGTACGGTGCGCGACTTGCGCATTTCGGTAACCGATCGCTGCAACTTTCGCTGCACCTATTGCATGCCCGAAGAAGGCATGGTGTGGTTGCCACGCACCGAGGTATTGACCTATGAAGAAATCGCCCGCGTTGCACGCATCTGTGTCGAGCGTTTCGGGGTGGATGGCATTCGCCTCACCGGTGGCGAGCCCACCGTGCGCGCCCACCTTACGAAACTGATCTCTGCGCTCGCCGTGCTCACCGTGCCCGCCGCCGCCAATTCGCCGTTGGCGGGTCAGCCCATCGACGTGGCGGTCACCACCAATGGCGCCACGCTCGCGTTGGTGGCCGCCGACTTGCAGCGTGCCGGTTTGCGGCGTATCAACGTGAGCCTCGACACGCTGAATCGCGAAAAATTCAAGCAGATTACCAAGCGTGACGAACTCGCTTCGGTGCTCGAAGGCATCGACGCTGCAATTGCAGTGGGTATGGCGCCGGTAAAGGTGAATGCGGTCGTGCAACGTGGGGTGAACGACGACGAAATCATTGCTCTTGCCACGTTTGGTCGAGAAAAAAATATTGAAGTGCGATTTATCGAGTTCATGCCGCTTGATGCCCAAGCCGGCTGGTTGAACAACGCAGTGGTCGGCCAAGACGAGATTGTGTCGACCATTAACGAAGTGTTTGCACTCGAGCAGATTGCCAGTCGTGGCGCTGCACCGGCAGATCGCTGGCGATATCTCGATGGCAAGGGCACGGTGGGTGTGATACCAACGGTTACCAAACCGTTTTGCGGCGATTGCGATCGGGTGCGGCTCACCGCCGACGGGCAGTTTCGCACCTGTTTGTTTGCCACCGACGAATTCGACGTGCGGGCGCTGTTGCGCAACGGTGCCAGCGACGATGCAATCGAAGCGTTGTTGCGTCGTGCGGTGGGCGAAAAGTGGGCGGGCCACACCATCGGTCAGGTGTCGTTTGTTCGTCCGCGTCGATCCATGAGCCAAATCGGAGGCTGACCATGTTGATACCCGCCATGTTTCGAGCTCGCCATGTCTGACGCCCAGTTTTCCCACCTCGACCCGCTGGGTCGCGCACGGATGGTGGATGTAACACCCAAAGAGCCCACTCATCGTCGTGCTGTGGCACGCTGCAAAGTGTTCATGCAGCCCGCAACCACCGCAGCAGTCGCCAATCGCGAAGTAAAAAAAGGCGACGTGTTGGCAGTGGCTCGCGTGGCGGGCATTCAGGCGGCCAAGCGCACCAGCGACATGATTCCTCTGTGTCATCCGCTGTTGATTGGCGCCGTCACGATCAATTTCGAAATCGGCGACACGTGGGTGGCAGTCGAGTGCCATGTGGACACCATCGACCGCACCGGGGTGGAAATGGAAGCCCTGCACGCCTGCTCGGTGGCTGCCCTGACGATCTATGACATGTGCAAAAGTGCCGACCGCGAAATGGTCATCGGCGAGCTCACCCTGTGGGAAAAGTCGGGTGGACGCCAGGGCACCTACCGTCGCACCGCCCCGTAGTTACGCCGTAACCAGGCTGGAATCAGCACAGGCGAGGGGCTAGGGCAAGAGGGCTGGGCCCAGGTCAGGGGCAACCTGCCGGCTGTCATCAAATCGTCATAGACTGTCAGGAACCGTATGGGCAACCTGATTTTGCTGCTTGTCGCTGCCGCCTGGGCCGCCGTGCTGGTGCCCCCGCTGGTGCGTTCACGCCTGCGTAACTCGCCAAACACCTCGGTTACCCAGTTTCGCCGCCAGTTGTCGTCGCTCCAGCAGGGTGGCCGTGGGCTGCCTCGTTCGGGTTCGTTGCCGGTGGGCTCGATGCGCAGCCCGCTGCGCGACGCTGCCCGCCCCTTTGCCCCTGCGGCCCGAGCGGTGGGTCGCCCATTGCGTCAGGTGGGCCATGCCACGTCGTCGGTGGTGCGTCCTCGTGGTTCTCGTCAGCATGCCCGTTTTGAGGGTGAGTTTTTCGAGCGCGAGCTGATTCGTCGTCGTCGCCAAAATTGGTTGTTGGGCTTGGCTGGCACCACTGGTGTGTCGTTGTTGTTGGCTCTGGCGATGCGCGAGATGTTCTTTGTGTGGACTTTCACGGTGGCATCGTTGGCTACTGCGGCGTATTGCTATGTGTTGGTGCAGTGGCGAGTCAAGCGCGATCACGAGCGCTATCGCCGCCAGTTCCGTCGCGTTGCGTAGTAGCAGGGCACCTACCGAGTACGACTGAACGTCAGGCATTCAGGGCGAGTATCAATTCGTACTTGGGTGTGATGGGGCACTTTGACACACGACGATTGCGCCGATCAATGGCCGGTAAA
>SYEA01000144.1 GCA_005800965.1 Actinomycetota bacterium
CGTGCTGATCTCACGATGACCTGCATATGCGCCCATGCTAGACCGATGGGGGCCCAAATCTTGGGGAAGAACTTGGGGAAGAACTCCCGAAAATACACTATTTGTTAGGGTTTTCTAGGGTATGTTTCTTGCTTCCCAAGTTGAGGACGCGGGTTCGATTCCCGTCACCCGCTCGACAGCAACGTGATGGTCGCCCACACTGCAGCGGCTAACCCCAAGATTGCCATTGCCACGCTGCGCACCTTGGGCGCTTGCGTGAGTTCGCCTTCTTCGCGCGGAGTCTCGCGCGGTTTCACCACTGCCGCCACGTTGCCAACGAACATCGCCCCGCCAAATGCCAAGACCAACCAGGCCAAGAGATCTTCACCAAGAAACATTGCTAGATACCGTCTGGCATAGTGCCTTCAAAGAAGTTTTCAAACCGGGTGTAGGGCTCGATCCACGCCAGTTTCACGGTGTCGGTGCGACCAGCGCGGTGTTTAGCGATGATCAAATCTGCCGTGCCGCGCGCTGCGGTGGTGTCGCCGGCTGCATCACCGCGATAGATGAACATCACGACGTCGGCGTCTTGTTCAATGGCACCCGACTCGCGCAAGTCCGAGAGATTTGGTCGTTTGTCCCCGCGGTTTTCTAAGTTACGGCTCAACTGGCTGAGCGCCACGATCGGCACGTTGAACTCACGAGCCATCAACTTCAGGTTGCGGCTAATTTCGCTCACTTCGAGTTGGCGGTTTTCCACCTTGGCATCGCCACCCATCAACTGCAGATAGTCGATGACGATGAGGCCAAGATCACCTTGCTGTAGCCGCACACGGCGCGCGCGAGCCCGCATCGAGCCCACTGATGTCATTGGTGAGTCGTCGATGATCAATGGAATATCAAGCCGCCCTACGGCTCGACCAATTTCTGTCCATTGCTTTTCCGATGGCGCTGCACCGCGCAATACCTCCGAAGGCACACTGGCCTCGCTCGACAACACACGTTGCGAGAGTTCGTACGCACTCATTTCCAAACTAAAAAAGATGACTGGGCGCATCGTGAGGCGAGCAACGTTGACCGCCATGTTCAACGCCAGGGCACTCTTGCCCATTCCGGGACGGGCGCCAATCACGTGTAAGGCACCTGGTTGGAACCCGAGCAGAATTTCGTCTAACTTGCGGAACCCTGTGGTGACGCCTGATAGTTGGCCTGGGTTGTTCCAGCGCTCCTCAATTTTTTCTAGCGACTCACCCAAGAGTTCTGACAGCACATGTGCGCCTTCGTTGACGTTGCCAGCCGAAACGTCATAGATCCGGCTCTCTGCATCGTCGAGTGCCTTGTCGACGTCGGCCGGTTCGCTATAGGCAATCTCGGCAATTTCTGATGCCGCATTGATAACACGTCGCAATTTGGCGGCGTCGCGCACAATCTTGGCATAGCGCTCGGCGCTCGAGATGGCTGGTGTTGCGTTCTGTAAACGCACCAAAGCATCAAGGCCACCGATGCCGTCAAGCAGCGCTGCACGACGAAGTTCTTCGCCAACGGTCACCGGGTCGACGGGTTCACCAGCAATGCTCAGCGCGCGAATGGCGTCAAACACATGGCGGTGGGCGGGCTTGTAGAAATCTTCTGACTTCAACCCGCGATCCAACACGATGGAAATTGCTTCTTCAGACAACATCATGGCGCCAAGCAACGAGGCCTCGGCATCCACGTTGTGCGGTGGGATGCGCTGTGTGGGTCGTTCGTCGTCTCGTCGGAATTCGCTGATGGTCACGTGTCTACCCTCGCTGGTAATGGCTGTTGATCGCTAGGGGTACAACCCTGTGATTTTGTTGTGGCTGGCTTGTGGATATCTGTGCGGATAGCTGGAATCAACCTGTGGTAATGCTGTGGACAATAACCCAGGGGTGTGGACAACTTCGGCAGTGGTCGACCCGCGTCCACTGCAAGTACTTATTGCTCAGACTGCTCGCACCTCCACCGTTAAGGTGCCACGCACATCGCCATAGAGCCCAATGGTCACCTGATGGGTGCCTAGTTCGCGAATGGGTGCCGCAATCTCCACATGTTTGCGATCCACGACAACCTGAAATTGTTGTTCGACGCCCGCCACGATGTCGCTGGCCGTAATTGACCCGAAAAGCTTGCCTGTCGCACCGGCCTTGGCATTGACCACAAGCGGGGTGGCAGCAAACACGGCAGCGATCGCACGCGCCGAATCACGGTCGGCTGCTTCGCGAGTGCTCCGCGTGCGTTTGACGGTGTCGGCTTGGGCGATTGCACCTTCGGTGGCTTCGACAGCAAGCCCGTTAGGGATGAGGTAGTTGCGGGCATGCCCAGACGACACCGTGACGATGTCCCCACGCCGACCGATGCCCTTTACGTCGCGGCGCAACAGCACCTGCACGACTTAGGCCTCGCTAGGAGTTTCGCCGACAGTCCCAGCTGGTGCAGCAGTTGACGACACAGCCCGGCTTGTTGTATCCGGTGCGTCGGGCACGTTGGCGTAACGTTCGACTACTTCACGACTCACACCACCACGTGAATCGTCGCGATCGTCATCGCGATTACGTGGGCCGCGCAACCCGGCGACTCGCTTGGTGTACGGCAACAAGGCCATCTCGCGAGCATTTTTTACTGCCGTGGCGATATCGCGTTGCTGTTGCACATCGGCTCCTGTCATACGACGAGCCTTCATCTTCGAACGGTCGCTCATGAAGCGTTGCAGCAAGTTGACGTCTTTGTAGTCGATGAACACGATGCGCTCAGGGTTGAGCGGGTTCGGCTTTTTCTTGTAGCGACGCTGAAGCAGTTTGGCTGCGCGGAGTTTGTTCTTTTTACTGGTCATGGGTGATCCTTTGTTCGGTAGTGGTCGTCAGTAGGGATGGGAAATGTGGATGAAGCCGGTTACTAGAACGGCTCTTCGCCTTCGAATGGGTTGGCCTCGCCTGATGGGGCGGTACCGCCACCTGGCTTTTTGGTTGCACCGTCTTGGCGAGGAGTGCGCTCTACTTGCGCGGTTGCCCAACGCAGGCTTGGTCCGAGCTCGTCGGCAATCACGTCAATGGCAGTGCGCTTGTCGCCTTCGCGGGTGGTGTATTCACGCTGCTCGAGTCGACCAGTGACCACGACGCGGGCACCTTTGGACAACGATGCTGCGGCGTTTTCGCCAAGTTGGCCCCAGGCCGTGATGTTGAAATACGACGTCTGTTCCTGCCATTCGCCGTTGACCTGATAGCGCCGGCCGACTGCAATGCCGAACGAGGCAACCGCCCGGCCGTTGGCCGTGAAGCGAAGTTCGGGGTCGCGCGTGATGTTACCGACGAGGGTGATCGTGTTGTCTGCCATGGGTGCTCCTTGTTTGAGATGCTGCGGATTACTTGGTGGCGCCGGCTGGCGACATTCCGCGGCGTTGGGCTTCGTGATCGGGCAAGCGCAGCAACTTATGTCGCAACACGTCTTCTGACAAACGCATGGTGCGCTCGACTTCGTCGAGCATGCCACCGTCAGCGACGATATTGAAGATGACGTAGTAGCCATCGTTCTGCTTCTTGATCGGGTAGGCCAGACGACGTCGGCCCCACCAATCGGGGGATCCGTGTACGGAACCGCCGACGCTGGTCACTGACTTGGTGATGTTGTTCACCCAGCCGTGAGCAGTGTTCTCATCGAGAGCACCGCTGACGATAACCATCAACTCATATGCACGCATTATTGACTCCCTTCGGACACGACCCCGAAAGGACGTGGCCCCCGGAGGGGCAGGGTGGATAGGAACTTTGAGCGTACCGTCACCCCGTCAGCGTGCCAACGGGCTGTTACAGAGATGTGTGGTACATCTTCCTATTGCGGTCAACGAACTTTCGCCGCCCGGGTTGTTGTAGCACGGGTACGCACCCGTCGCCCACCACAAGGGGCAGCGCTCAACACGTGATTCCAGCGGCAGGACATGCACACCTCCACGGTGTAGGCCGTGAATTGCTCAGGCCGAGAATTGAACTCGCGCAGTGATTGGGCTGAGGTCACGCACTTGCCAGATCTGGGCAACCGCGGCCCGAACAAATACGTCACGTTGCGCAATTGTTGCTCGACACATATCGGACACGTCGTGCGGCGCGCCACACCAAAGTGATGCGTAGCGCGCATCAGGTCCACGCTGGCATCACATGCATCATGACGTGGCACGTCGCCAACTCGCACTCGCTCGACATAAGCACGACGCATCATGCGAAAATCGATTGTTGCACTCACCGATGCACCCATGTTTTTGCCCACGACGATTACGGTAGTTGGCTCACTTGGCCTGCTGCGTAGCCCACCATGCATCGAGCCGCTTGCGAATTTCGGCGTCACCAAGTAATCCTTCATCAAGACGAATTTCCATCAAAAAATCCATAGCTTGGCCCACAGCGCGGCCTGGCGTGATGCCCAAATGTTCCATCACGGCCGTGCCGTCTAATTCGGGTCGCAGCGCAGCCAGTTCTTCTTTCTGTGCGAGTTCGTCGATGCGCTCCTCGAGCTCGGTCATACGCAGGTTCAATGCATCCACTTTGCGTTCACTGCGGGTGGTGCAGTCACAGCGCACCAACACGTTCAACTCAGTGAGCACGTCCCCGGCATCGCGCACATACCGGCGCACGGCAGAATCCGTCCAGCCCATTTGATACGTGTGAAACCGACCGCTCAAGAACACCAGTTCAGAAACGCGACGAATGTCTTCGTTGGAGTAGTGCATCTCGCGCATTCGTTTGCGCGTCATCTTGGCCCCGACTACTTCGTGATGATAAAACGTCATGCCCTTGCCCGCCAGCACCTTGCGAGTACGGGGTTTACCGATGTCGTGAAACAGCGCCGCCAAACGCGTGATGCGAAAATCGCCGGGCATTTCTTTACGCACGTTCTCTACTACGGCAAACGTGTGCGTTAATACGTCTTTATGGCGATGAATCGGGTCTTGTTCGAGCGACAGTGCCGGCAACTCGGGCAAAAAATGCGCAGTCAAACCTGTCTCGACGGCAAACCGCAAGGCCATGGTGACAGAGTCGGTCACGATCATGCGATCGAACTCGGTGCGAATGCGTTCAGCCGACACGATCTGCAGCCGGTCGTTCATCGTGCGAACTGCTGACACCAACGCATCATCGGGCACCACCGACAATGTGGCCATGAACCGTGCGGCCCGCAACATGCGTAGGGGGTCGTCGTTGAAACTTTCCTCGGGTGACAGCGGTGTGCGCAACCGGTGAGACAACAAATCGTCCATCCCACCGTGCGGATCAACGAGTTGTGGCGACGATGCCGTGAGTTCGAGCGCCATGGCGTTGATCGTGAAGTCGCGACGTGAAAGATCCACGAGCACCGAATCCGAGAACTTCACCTCAGGTTTGCGGGAGTCGGGAGAATACGCCTCAGCGCGATGGGTGGTGATCTCTAGTGAGCGTGTGCCGCGGAGTGCAGCAATGGTTCCGAACCGTTCGCCCTGCGTCCACAGTGCATCGACTTTGCCCTCCAGAATCGTTTTCACTGCATCAGGGAGTGCGTCAGTGGTCAAATCAAAATCGAGTTCGGTGACCTCACGACCGAGCATCAAATCGCGCACCGTGCCCCCCACGATGAATAAGCGGTAACCCGCCTGGGCGAACGCATCCGTGATGGGTGCGAGTTCGGCAATCACTGCTTGGAAACGCGCAGGCTGCACGGTCTACAGGTTACGGAACATCTGCGCCACTAGCGTTCGAGCGTGTCGGCAGTAGTAACCGCACTGCGTGGCGACCGCCGCAGTGGCGAAACCAAGATCCGCTCTACCTGCAGCCTGCTGACCGTGGCTGGTGTTGCTACCTATCGCACGCCCGCGCTGTCAGCGAACGATGCCCGCTGGTTTTTTGACCACGGTTTTGTCGTTCGCCAGTCACTCGTGATGCTGCAACGAACGGGCCACCTCGGGTCAACGGCCATCGGCCGTTACACACCGATGGGTGTGGAGTACGACGATGTGACGTGTCGCCACGTGATGGCACGCCAACGGCAACGACTGCTGAGCGAACTATTGGACATCGATGGCGAATCCTTTGCTGCACCCTGGAATTTGTCGGCGCCAGCATTCCGCCACGCTTGTCATGCGACGAGTGAACACCGTGTGATCATCGCCCGAGTCATCGACGCCGGTGGTGATTCGAGTGGTTCTGCAAGCGGTTATGTGATAGTCGGGCGATCCGCCGGGCAGGCCTACCTCCAGCGACTGGCTGTGCACCCAACCCATCGGCGCACGGGTATTGCGCGATCACTCGTCTGGCACGCTTCGCAATGGGCAGGCACACGTGGTGCCGATTCGATGCTTGTCAATACTGAGCCCACCAACGCAGCAGCGCTCGCGCTGTACCACTCACTTGGGTTCGTCACATTGCCTGATCCACTCGTCGTCCTCGAGCGACCCGTGCACGCCACTACGGGTGTCAAATAATGCGTCACCAAACTCCCCGCAACGCAAAACGGTTGGGCGTCGTGTTCTGGCTCTCGATGGTGCTTGGTGTATTGGCCAGCACACTGTTCATCGCCCCCTCACCGGCTCTGGCCATCGACTACCGGCTCAACGTCATCACCAGCACATTCGCCACCCGCATCGGTGAGCGGCTCATCATCAACGTGGCTACGCCAACGGTGGCTGACGTGCAGACCATGCTCGTTGACGCACGCGCTTCTGCCGTGGTGAGTCTGAGCACGCCAATCGTTCGTCGCCAAACCGTGGCCGACATCGCGGCGGGTGGCGACTTTGTTCCGCAGGCCACGACCAGTGTGCGGGGGCCCGTCTTTCGTGCGGTTGATCTCAATGGTCGACCCGCGTTTCAGTTGACGGTTGCCACCAGTGCCTCCCGCCGGCCAGACACATTGCAGATAAGCGACGACGGAGTGCGGGCAGTGCGCCTTACTGTCACATCACCTGCTGGCCTCATTGCCCAGATCACGACGTTTATCAACGTGGTGTCGTCACGCACGTATACGACTCTGCCGGTGTCAATCGTGGCATCCATTGATGCACCACCCACCTTGCAGCCCGATGGCAGCGTCGTCATTGACGAAGCCACCCGCGAACAACTCGAAAACCTTCGCGACCTGCTCACTCGTAAGCCACCCGACCGACCCATTGCAGTTCGCGTACGACCCGAATTGTTGAATGGCCTCGCGCGTTCGACCAACCCCGCCGACCAGGTCTTGCGCACCGAACTGCTGGCGCAACTCGCCGCCAACGATGTCTTGGTCAGTACGTTCCGCCCGACTGATGTGGCGGCCTACGCAGCGGCCGGTTTGAAAGACCCGTTCGAAGCCCAGTTGCTGCGTGGTGAATCGATATTGGATGCTGCCAACGGCCCCGCACTCATTGCGCGCTCCGTGTGGCTTATGGACGGCGCGCTCGACGCAGCGAGTGTGGACTTCCTGCGTGGCTTCGGAGTCACCAACGTGATTGCTGTTGGTGATGCGGTGGCGCGCTACGGCGCCGACCTCGACCCCAATCGGGCATATGCGCTGCGGACTAACACCAAAGGATTGGTGCTTCATCTTGCCGATACCCGCTATGGAACCATGCTCGATGCCCCCATCGGCACTGCTTACGAATCCGCTACGGCAATCGCCGCCGAACTCATCGCCCAACGATACGAACTTGCCAATTCCCAGATTGGCGCCGCTGCGCTGAGTGGCCGTCATGTGGTGGTGGCTAGTGCCAGTGGCATTCCATCCGAACCATTGATTGGCGCAATTCTGATTCGCCATTTGCGCAACTCCCCACAGATCTCGCTGCGCCGCGTCGGTGACTTCACGCCATCGCTCGAAGGCTTAGCCCGCATCACGCCACCCGTCGTGCCCTTCATTGATGTTGCTGTGATTCAATCGCGCACCACCGATGCACTCAACGCTGTCAACCTGGTGAGCGATGTGCTGGCCACCAACGATGGTCTCACCCAACGCTGGATTGAACTCGTTGACGTAGCCAACGACACCACACTCACCGATGCGCGACGCAGCGAGTACCTCGACGCAGTCCTCACCCAGGCAGGCGCCGTGCGCAATGCCGTCAAATTGCCAACCACGTCGTTTACCTTTGGCGGTCGCGACAGCGAACTTCGCCTTGCCCTCATCAACTCGACACCATTTGAGCTGTCATTACGTCTCCAGATCACGAGCCCAACCGGCAAAATGACATTTGTGCCGGCAGAGTTCGACATCGTCATCGCACCAAACGGCCAACAAGAAGTCACCGTCAACGCGAGTGCACGAACCAACGGTCTCATTCCCATCGAAATGTTGCTGAAGAGCCCCGGCGGGACGATATTGGATGTCGCCCAGGTGCGGGTTCGGGTGAATGCCATCGCTGGTTTGGGTCGCGGGGTGAGTGCTGTATTCCTAGTGCTGCTCTTGGCGTGGTGGCTCATCCACACACGCCGACACCACAAACAACAGAACACCAAAAAGCACCCTGCACTACGCTCGCAATCATGACTATTCGCGTCGTTACCGACTCTGCTTGTGACCTGCCACAACCCCTCGTCAATGAATTGGGCATCACCTTGGTGCCGCTCACCTTTAGTTTCGCTGACGAAGAGTTCGTCGACCGCGCCTCGCTTACCCCTACTGAATTTTGGGCCCGTTGTTCGGCGTCACCAGTTCTGCCACAAACCGCCGCCCCGGCACCGGGTGCTTTTGCTGAGGCGTTCAAAAAGTTGGCGGCTGACGGTGCCACTGGCATCCTCGTTATCACCTTGTCGGCTGAGTTGTCGGCCACCAAACAGGCGGCCGAACAAGGTGCCGAAGTTGCCCAACTTGGCATTCCCATTCGCATCGTTGACAGCCGGTCAGCCTCGATTGGCGAAGGTATCAACGTGGTGGCGGCTGCTCGTTTGGCAAAAGCGGGCATGGGGCTCGACGACCTCGTACGCAACGTCACCGACTTGGTTGGGCGCACACGGGTGTGGGCCGCGCTCGACACGTTGGAAAACTTGAAGAAAAACGGTCGAATCGGCGGCGCCAAAGCATTGTTGGCAACAGCGCTGGCGATCAAACCCATCATCACCGTGAACGATGGCAAAGTTGCCGAAGGTGGCAAGCAACGAACACGCAGCAAAGCACTGGCGTTCGTCATTGAAAAAATGCAGGGTGACGGCGAAGTGTCGAACGTTGCTGTGTTGCACGCCCAGTGTCCCGACGTTGATGCCTTCGTTGCTCAACTTCGCGAAGTCCACTCCGGTGAAATCATCGTTGGCGACATTGGCTCGGTTATCGGTTCACACACCGGCCCGGGCACCATCGGGGTGTCCTACCACGTGCGATAATCCCCGCTAGGAAGGGACTACAGAACTAGCGTCTGGCGTTAGTCATGTCTGCTGTTGAACTCGAACCAGGGTTCATCGGCGACCGATACCGACTCGACCGCCACCTTGCCCGCGGCGGAATGGCCGAAGTCTGGCTGGGTCATGACACATTCCTTGATCGCCAAGTCGCCATCAAGGTGTTGAAACGCCATATCGCGCGCGACGAGACCGCTATTGAACGCTTTCGCCGCGAGGCGTTGGCCTGTGCCGGGCTCAACCATCCGAACATCGTTGCGGTGTACGACTCATTTGCCCATGATGGTTTTCCGGTGGTGGTGATGCAATACGTGCAGGGTCGCAGCCTGCGCGACCTGCTCGACAAAAAACGGAAGCTCACCCCGGGTCTATCGATCATGATGGGCGCCGCAATTGCATCGGCACTCGATGCAACACATCAACACGGCTACGTCCACCGCGATATCAAACCCGGCAACATCCTCGTGCGTCCCGATGGACATTTTTTGTTGGCAGATTTTGGCATCGCCAAAGCCATGAATGCTCCCGAAGGTAGCGATCTCACCAACGACAACATCATGATGGGCACTGCCAAGTATCTGTCGCCAGAAATCGTGCGCGGCAAACCCCTCGATGGGCGTGCCGATTTGTACAGCCTCGGATTGGTGTTGTACGAGTGCCTCTCTGGAAAAGTGCCGTTTCTCAGCGATAATGACGCAGATACCGCCCTTGCTCGCCTGCAACGCGAACCCACCGATCTTGCCCATCTGCGCCCCACGTTGTCGCCCCGCTTGGTGCGGGTCGTGCACAAGTTGTTAGCCCGCAACCCAGATCATCGATACTCCACTGGCGAAGAAACCCGAGTGGCATTGCTGGCAGCACTACAAGACACGCGTGACGATGCCACCACGATGACTCCCCCGGCCGGGCAACGCATCGTGTTGGATCGCACCACCGCGCAAAAATCTTCTTCTGCGCACACTGATAAGCACAAGATTCGGGGGCGCTCGAGCGCGTCGGGTGCGGGTGGATTCTTTAAATCCACCACTGCCCGGCTGTTGTTGGCCACGTTGGTGCTCACCGGTCTGGTCATCACCGCCGTCATGCGCACGCGCGACCCAGAAAATGTGGTGATTCCGCAAGAAATAGCAGTTGAAGCACCGGTCATGACTGGACCAGCGACGATCGCAGCAGTGAACTCATTTGACCCCAATGGTGACGACGGCATAGAGAACGAAGAAATCATCGGGACCTTAATTGATAAAAACCCGCAAAGTGCGTGGGCGACTTCGTGCTATGCCGACAAGTTCTTTGGCGTTAAAGAACACGTCGGAGTCCTCGTTACGTTGACCGGAGCTGGCACCGGTGCATTGCGAGTGAACTTCGCCAACGGCCCATGGGGTGCTGAAATTTACGGCACCACCGCCCCACCACCATCAGGTTTTGAGGGTTGGGGTGCCCCGCTTGCCAAGGAATACCGCACACGCGGTGAGATCGTCAAGTTTTCTGTTACGACACCTGTGACTCATTTGCTCATCGTGCTGACCGAAATCGGCAAGAGCGCCACCTGTTCGACCACCAACCCGTTTCAAGGGCGCATCAACGAAGTGGCATTCATCCCGGCCTAACTCAGCTCAGCGTTAGCCTGACCTCGTGGTTGGTAATCCGCTCAGTGATCCCGAATTTCCGCGCAAGACCGTCGACTTCATCGACCGCATCGTTGGTGCAGTTCGCGATCGCACCACCAAGCCCATCGTGGCCTTCACCCGTGGAATCGTCTTCGGTGCATTGGTAGCTGTGGTTTCTGTTGCGCTCATCGCCTTGGCGCTGATCGCGGTCATGCGCGCGTCACAGGAGCTGCTCGAGTTGGCACTCCCTGAAGGTCGCGCCGTATGGGCGTCGTACTTCGTGGTGGGCTCGACGTTTATTCTCATAGGGGCGTTGCTCATGCGCGCCCGCCACTCCGACCCGAAAGACCCCTCATGACCATTCATCCCCATCGTCAAGTCATCATCATCGGCTCTGGGCCGGCTGGGCTCACGGCGGCGGTGTACGTCGCACGCGCGTCATTGACACCGTTGGTTATCGAAGGCGAGCCGTCGTCGAGTTCTGATCAGCCAGGAGGCCAACTCATGCTCACCACCGAAGTGGAAAACTTTCCAGGGTTTCCCGAAGGTGTGCAAGGCCCCGAACTGATGCAGCGCATGCGCGACCAAGCAGCACGTTTCGGTGCCGAGTTTTTGACCGAAAAAGCAACAAAAATCGACTTTTCTGCCCGTCCACATCGAGTTTGGGTGCGTGATGATGAATACAGCGCCGACGTCGTCATCGTCAGCACTGGTGCACGCTCATTGATGCTCGGACTTCCCAACGAAACTTCGCTGATTGGCCACGGCGTGTCGACATGCGCCACCTGTGATGGTTTCTTTTTTCGCGGCCAAGAAATCGTGGTCGTGGGTGGTGGCGACTCGGCAATCGAAGAAGCCACGTTCCTCACCAAGTTTGCCTCAAAGGTCACGATTATTCATCGTCGTGACAAGTTTCGCGCCTCGAAAATCATGCAGGAGCGCGCGCTTGCCAACCCAAAAATCGTCGTGCGTTGGAACGCCCAAGTCACCGGCTTAATCGGTGAATCCAAACTCAGCGCAATTGAAGTAACCGATACGGTCAGCGGTGCCACTGAAACACTGCAAGTGGGTGGGCTGTTCGTGGCCATCGGACACCGACCCAATACCGATTTGTTTGCCAACGTACTGACCCGCGATGAAACGGGATACCTCGTCACCGAGCCGGGTTCCACGCGCACCAACATCCCAGGCGTATTCGCCTGTGGCGACGTGCAAGACCACACTTACCGCCAGGCGATTACAGCGGCAGGCTCAGGCTGCATGGCGGCCATTGACGCTGAGCGCTGGCTTGAGCGCCAGCACGCCACACCCGCCAAGTAGCGTTCTCGCTATGGCCGACAACGTTGTCACTCTCACCACCGCAAACTTCGACGAAACCATTCGTTCTGCTGACACTCCAGTGTTGGTGGACTTCTGGGCCGAATGGTGTGGGCCATGCAAACAAATTGACCCAATCATTCGCGAAATCGCTACCGAAAAAGCCGGCGTGCTCACGGTTGCCAAACTCAACGTTGATGACCACGGCGATATTGCCTTGCGCTTCAACGTCATGAGCATTCCGACGATGATTGTGTTCAAAAACGGCGAAGCCGTCGGAAGATTCGTCGGCGCTCGTGGCAAAACCGCGCTCGTGAGTGATCTCGCGCAATACCTCGCATAATCCCGCAGCGGCAGTCGGTTTCCTCAGCCCCGCACTGTTATCCACAGCTTTTGTCCGTTATCCCAAGCCAGATCCCCAGCGATATCCACAGGCTGGGGAAACCGTCTGGTTCACCTTGAGCCTCAACACTTAGTGCAGGGTTGCCCGATTTTGCGTAGTTACGCCCCCAGGATCGTGCGGGCGATGCGCTCTAGATCTGCCACGTCCGCAAACTCGACACTGAGTTTGCCGCGTGTGGCTCGGGTCGGCTCGCTGACTTCGACGCGAGTCGAGAGATGTTCGGCAATGATGTGCGCCACTTCTGCCAACGCTGGATCGCTCGCAGCCTGAACCGATTTGGCACGGACTTTCTTGCGCCGAGATGTACCAGAACTGGTAATAGCTTGTTCGGTGGCACGCACCGACAAGCCATCGCGCACGACCTGAGCGGCCAATCGTTCCTGCTGGGTGCGGTCGGCAACACTCAATAACACCTTGGCATGACCAGCAGACAGCCGACGGTCCGCAATCAATTGCTGCACGGATGCCGGAAGTGCCAGCAAGCGAATGGAGTTGCTAATGGTTGCCCGATTTTTGCCCAGTCGTGTGGCGAGTTGATCGTGGGTCAAACGAGAATCTTCCAACAGTTGCTGATAGGCAGCGGCTTCTTCGAGTGGCCCAAGATCTTCACGGTGAATGTTTTCGATCAATGCCTGTTCGGCTGAGCCGGCGTCGCTGGTATCGCGAGCGATGATCGGAACTTCGGTGAGCCCGGCTCGTTGAGCGGCCTTCAGGCGTCGCTCTCCAGCGATGAGTTGATACACACCAGGGCTCAACGTGCGCACCAGAAGCGGCTGCAACACGCCAACAGCGCGAATTGAGGCTGCTAATTCGCTGAGTGAGTCATCATCAAAGTGCATGCGTGGTTGATGCGGATTGAGTTCAATCGCACTGATCGCCACCTCGGTGAGACCACCTGTGACGGGTGGCACACCCCCACCGCCGGGAATGAGCGCGTTGAGACCCTTGCCTGTTTTAAGCCCGGCCATTGACTACCTCCTGTGCTGCTGCGATGTAGGCCTTGGCCCCTGCCCCACCCGGTTCGAGCACCACTGCTGGCTGACCGTGACTGGGAGATTCAGCGATCTTGACATTGCGCGGTATGACACTGCGCAACACTTTGTCACCGAAATGTTCGCGGACTTCGCTCACCACATCAGCAGACAGTCTGGTGCGACTGTCGTACATCTGGCACAAAATCGTGCTGACATGCAGCTTCGGGTTGAGGTTGCTATTGACGAGTTCAATATTGCGGAGCAACTGGGCGAGACCTTCGAGGGCGTAATACTCACACTGCACGGGCACCAACACCTCTTGCGCGGCACTCAATGCATTGACCGTAAGCAGCCCCAGTGATGGCGGACAATCGATAAACACGTAGTCATAGTCGGCCGCCACACGGTCGACGGCCTTGCGTAGGCGGGTTTCACGTCCCATCATGGGCACGAGTTCAATCTCGGCACCGGCCAAATCCAAATTGGCAGGCACCACAAACAGGCCTTTCACCACGCTGGACTGCACCACGTCTTCGATGGGCGCCTCTTGCAGTAACACGTCATACACGCTGCGTTCGAGCTCACGAATATTGATGCCCAAGCCTGTCGACGCATTACCTTGCGGATCAAGGTCAATCACCAGCACGCGATGGCCGAGCAGGGCAATGCTGGCCGACAAGTTCACCACGGCAGTGGTTTTGCCGACACCACCCTTTTGATTGGCAACGGCAAGAACTCGGGGGGTGGGGGAGGTCACTCTCCCACCGTACCCGATGGGTGACGCCTCACTGTTCCACGTGGAACCGAACTACCTGGCCATGCCGTTCGGGCATCCCCACACCCAACGAATGCACCCAATTGAGGTCCCAGCGGGAACCGTGCTCGGGGGGTGGTTCGCTGATAATCACCCATCCACCGTTTCGGGCTAAGCGGGCGGCAATCGGCAGGGTGATCGCTGGGTCAGCAAAGCCCCGTGCCACCACCACGTCAAAGGTGCCTTGGAACGCTGGATCACGGCTCATCGCGTCGGCGTCAGATTCCACCGCGGCTACCCGGTCTGCCCAACCCAGGGCAATGATTGCCCGTTGCAGCGTGTCGACCCGACTGGCACGGCGGTCCACCAGGGTAACTCGCAGGGTGGGTCGGTCTAGCGCAATGACCAGCCCTGGGATACCCGCTCCAGAGCCCAAATCCACCACCGACACCACATCATCGGGAAGTGCTGCCACAAAACCTCGCGCGTGGGCCAGTACCTCGGCAATAGGTCGCGCCCCCAAGACCCCCTGGGCCTGGGCACGCTGCAATATGGCGGTAAGTGTTACCTCGGCTGGGGCAGTGGACACCACCCCAGCGTAGATGCGCTTGAGGGTTACGCCGCTGGGGCGCGCGACACTACGACGCGCCGGAAGGGATCATCGCCCTCAGAGTGCGTAACCACACCTTCCACGGTGGACAACGTGTCGTGCACGATCTTGCGATCTGCCGAGTTCATGGGCTCCAAAATGCGTGGTGTACCGGTTTCGACAACATCGTTGGCGACCTTGATGGCAAACCGCCCCAAGGCATCCTTGCGACGCTGGCGATATCCGCCCACATCCACCCGCAAGCGTGTGTCATGGTCGCCCAAACGACGCTGGCTCACCACTCGAGTGATGTCTTGCAGTTGGGTCAATGTCATGCCACGCGCCCCAACGAATGTGGTCAGATCGTCACCCTGCACTGCAATTTCGATGTCATCACCGTCGATGGTCGACTCCACGCGCACTGGCAGCGATGCCGCCGCAAACAACCCTTCAAGAAAAGTAGTTGCTGCATCACGCACCGTGGTCGGTGGCACCTTAGGGCCGTCATTGCGGCGTGGCGAGTCGCCCTCGCCACCGCGGTCGGCTTCGCTGCGTTCACTGCGTCGCCCGCGCGGCGGACGTGACGGGCTGCCATCACGCGCACCATCGCGGGAACCATCACGAGCACCTTCACGGCTTCGATTGCGGGGGCGCTCTGACCTCTCTGAGCGGCGCGCAGAACGTTCTCCGCCGCGCTCGCGTCGCGATGTGTCACGCACAGAAGTTGGTCGTACTCGAGCGCGCACGATCGCTTCGCCACGCAGGCGGCCGAAGAGTCCGGGTTTTGGTTCTTCGACTACTTCAATTTCGGCGTCTTCACCTGCGACCCCGAGTTGATCGAGCGCCAATGACTTTGCATCTTCCACTGTTGCGGCGGTGATTGTTACCCATTCCATGTTGTGTTCTCCTTCGTGAGAATGTCTATTAAATAATTGTGGGGCGATTGTGGTATAAAACTGGATTCGCTACTTATCGTTGTGGTGGCTTGGGTCGCTTTGGTGGGGTGACTGCACCTGATGGCGGTGGTTTAATTTGGTTGGTTGGTTTATTCTTCGGCGGGGTGACCCGCTTGCTCGAAAAATCTTCATTTTTGCCTGATTTTGCTTGCTTTTTTGGCTTTTTAGCGTCAGCGTCGCTGATCTCTCGAGCTTCGGCGCTTGCCGCTTGTGCTCTTTTGCCGAGCGAATCTGCCGAGCCGTAGAACCGTTTGGTGATGTAACCCTGCTGGCCGATGCGCACGATGCCTTGCACGAAGTAATACACGATTAATCCAGTGGGCAAGAAAACCTGAAAAACTGCGAATGCGACGGGTAGATACTGCATGAGTTTTTGCTGGTTGGCCGACATCGTCGGGCTGACAGTGCGCGACGCCACCATCCGCTGTTGCACGAAGTACAACCCTGCCAAGGCAACGACGAGTCCGGCATAAATCAAACCGCGAGCAAAGTCATCTTGCATTACATCGAGAGGTTTCACGGCGAGATCCAAACCGAGCGAGCGCATCTCGGTTTGGCCGACCAGCGACTGATACATCTCTGATGACTCGGCCAAATTCTTTGGTGCAAATCCCGCTTCGGGGCTCGGGCGATACGTCAACCCGTTCAACAAGTTGAACATCAAAATGAATATCGGCATCTGGGCCAGCAACGGCAAGCACGAGGCGAGTGGGTTGACCTTGTGTTCTTGGTACAGCTTCATCATGGCTTCGTTCAAGCCCTGCCGATCACCTTTGTGTTCGATCTGCAATTTGCGCAATTCGGGCTGCAAACGCTGCATGTTCAGCATTCCACGGGTGCTCTTGAGCGTGAGTGGTGTAATCACCAACATCACGATGATTGCCATCGCCCCGATGGCAATGGAGTAATTATTGCTCCACGAATAGATCCAGGCAATCAGCCAACCAACGCCGTCGAAAAGGGGAGCTAGCCAATCAAACACCAGTCGCCTCGCTCTCGTGAGAACACAACGGCACCGGGTCGTAGCCCGACGGACCAAACGGACGACAACGAACAAGCCGTTTGGCCGTTAGCCATCCGCCTCGCCAGGCACCATGCTGGTCGATTGCCTCGTGGGCATAGTTCGAACAGGACGGGAAGAATCGACACGGAGAGAGAGCTCCTTGGCGCAGTTGTTGGTACCACTCGATTGCACGCAGCATCCGCTGTTGCACGGTCGTCAGTTGTATCCCCACGCTGTGGGTAACTTCTCGCAGTGGTGTGACCGTCGTCACATTAGTACCTCACTCGTGGGGGAACTCGTTGGTGTCTGATCTTTGGCTCGCTGCACCGCACGTGGCAAAGCTGCTGCCAGCAGACCTGAAAGTTGTCCCCAGCTGTTATCCACAGGTGGGGCTTCGATGCCAATCAGATACCAGCCGCGCGGCAGGGTGGCGGCTTGAGCCTGCATCAATGCTCGCACCTGGCGACGCACACGATTGCGGACTACTGCCGGGCCGATTCGCTTTGGTGTAGCAAACGCGACATGCACGCCTGCCGCAGAAGAATCAGGCACCATGCGCACAGTCAAAATACCCTCCCGTATCGGACGAATGCCCTGAAAACGGGAAAATCCGAGACGCCGAGGAATACGGCTGATCACGCCGAAAGACGTGCGCGGCCCTTGGCGCGCCGCGACTTCAGAATGGCCCGCCCAGAGCGGGTCTTCATTCGCTTGCGAAAACCGTGTTTTTTTGCACGACGACGCTTGCTGGGTTGAAATGTACGTTTCACGCCTCTCTCCTGACGTCACTTTCAAGGCATTCGGAAGCAACGGCTCTCAGGCTAGGGCGGGCTATCAGTGCTCACAACACGAATTCGGAGGAACCCAAACACCCTTCGTGTGATTCGTCATTTTGACCCCTGTGGAAAACGTGCTACGTTCCCTCTCCCCGCACGAGCACTTGGCGTCGGCACACAGTCTTGCGAAGTTACATCTCTGGGATTCTCCACACCTTATGGAGGACCTGTGGATGAAGGAGGAACCCAACATGGACATGCACACCGAAGTCACTGGCCCACCGTCTGAGGCACCGAACGCCCTGTGGGAGCGGGCAGCCGCAGTGTTGCGCCAACAGGTGTCTGAGGCAGTGTGGTTTTCTACGTTCAGCGACATCGTGGTCGAACACGAACCTGTCACCAAAGTCGGTGGCACGATGAGTTTGAAATTGCATGTTCCGAACACTTTCGTGCGTGATCGCGTGATGACTCGCTACATGTCACTGGTTCGCGACGCGCTGAATGAAGCGGGCGGCGCAGCCCATGATTTAAGCGTTGATGTGCGGGCTTTACCGGCAGCCCCTGCAGCCACACCCACCCGCAGCGAGCCGCTCGCCAACCCGACGACAACAGTGCCTACAGCCAGCGGTACCACAAGCGCCACACGTGCTGGACGCGGAGCGGCCATCGGGCTCAACCCGCGATACACCTTTGACACTTTCGTCAAGGGTGCCTCTAACCAGTTTGCGTTGGCTGCGGCTCAACGAGTTGCTGAAACACCAGGTCGGTCGTACAACCCACTGTTCATCTATGGCTCCGCAGGGCTCGGCAAAACACACCTGTTGCACGCCATTGGCTCGTATGTCCACGAGCATTACCCCAACTACGAAGTGCGATACGTCTCCACCGAGACCTTTCTCAACGAATACGTGGACGGAATCCGCAACAACACGATCAGTGCGTTCAAACGTCGCTATCGCGAAGTCGACGTGTTGTTGATTGACGACGTGCAATTCATGGATGGTAAAGAAGGCCTACAGGAAGAGTTCTTTCACACGTTCAACTCGTTGCACGGCTCAGGCAAACAAATCGTGATTTCCAGCGATCGTGTTCCTGACGCAATCCCCACTCTCGAAGATCGCCTGCGTGGGCGCTTCCGCTGGGGTCTCATCACAGATATTCAGCCCCCGGATGTTGAAACTCGGTTGGCGATTCTGCGCAACAAAGCCGAACGTGAACGCCTCGATGCTTCGCCGGATGTCTTGGAGTTCATTGCCTCAAGTGTCACCACAAACATCCGCGAATTAGAGGGAGCCTTGGTGCGGGTGGCTGCCTATGCATCGCTCAATCGCACCCATATCGACATCGAACTGGCTCGTCAGCTGTTGGTGGATTTGGTCACCCGCCGGGTGGGCAAGCAGCGTCCGGCTGACCAGTTGCTGCGTGAGATCTGCGATTACCTCGGAGTCACCCATGAGGCCATGTGTAGCCACAGTCGGCAACGACCTTTAGTCACGGCTCGGCAAACTGCGATGTATGTCATTCGCGAACTGACCGATTTGTCGTATCCGGCCATTGGTCGCCTGTTTGGCAACCGTGACCACACAACGGTCATTCATGCGGTGGCCAAAACCCAACATGTGATGAAAGATCGCCAACGTGTGTTTGATCAGGTCAACGAACTCTTGCGAATGTTCAAGGTGGCGTAATGACGAGCGTCACTGTGGGCCGCCAGTGGATGTCGTGTGGACAATCTGTGGGGTTTGCCCGAGTTATCCGACCACGACAAACCACACGCCTGCAAGGTGTGCACGTCAACGCACTCCCTGTGCGGACTACAACCCTTGTCTACGCTGGGAAACATCGCCTTTATCCACAATCCACAGCACTTATTACTGATATCACCTTTCATACATCTGATCGTTGTAACCACCACCCACGAGCGAGGCCATAGTTGTGAAATTTCGAGTTGAACGCCAAGAACTCACCGAGGCCTTAGCCGATGTAAGCCGCGTGGCAACTGCCCGCACCAGTGCGATGCCGGCTTTGGCTGGTGTGGAACTGGCAGTGTCAGGCGAAACCCTCACATTGTCGTGCACCGACAAAGAGATTTCCATTCAGTCCACCTTGTCTGTTGGTGGACAAAAAGACGGTGTCGCTGTGCCAAGTGCTCGAGTGCTTACCGACTTGGTGCGTGGTTTGCCGGACGGAAAGGTGCAAATTGCCCTAGAGGCGGAATCTTTGGTGGTGGAAGCTGCACGCAACCGCTCTTCGGTGATGTGTTATTCAGCCGCAGATTTCCCGAAGATCATTCAGGCCAGTGCGGCCGAAGGAACAGTTTCCGCAAGTTTGTTCGGTGAGGCCTTGCGCCAAGTGGTGCGTGCTGCAAGTGCCGATCTCAGTCGCCTGGCTCTTACTGGGGTGCTCATCAGCAACCAAGCCGAGGGTCTCACCTTTGTGGCTACCGACAGTTATCGCTTGGCCGTGCGGCAAATTGCAGGAACTTCATTGGCCGGCGAAAGTACGGTCATCATCCCAGCGCGTGCCTTGGGTGAATTGTTGCGTTTGATTAAAGATCACGAAACCATCACGTATCGCTTGGCCGCCGATCGAGCAACGTTCAGTGTGGGCAACACCACCCTGTCCACGTCGTTGTTGGCCGTTCAGTTTCCGAACTATAAGCAATTGATTCAACCTTCGTATCCAAACAAGCTCGGCGTCAACCGAGAAGCGCTGTTGGATGCGGTACGACGCTCCAAAGTGTTTGCTCGTGACACAATCCCGGTTCGACTTACACAGTCAACGGGTTCACTCAAATTGTCGGTGCACACCAACGACACGGGCGAAACCATCGAAGAACTTGACGCTGACTACAAAGGCCCAGAAATCATGATCGGCTTCAACCCCGATTATTTGCTGCAAGGCATTGAGGCTTGTGTGGGTGAAACCATCACCATCGAATCGAGTGACCCGATCAAACCAGCCGTGCTGCGTGGGTCCACAAATGACGGCTATCTCTATCTGGTGATGCCGCAACGACTCACGTCGTGATTGGTCGCTCGTTGCAGCTCACTGATTTTCGAAACTATTCGTCGCTACAACTCGAACTCGGTGCAGGTGTTCATGCCCTGATTGGCGACAACGCGCAAGGCAAAACCAATTTGGTCGAGGCACTCGTGGTGCTTTCTACGATGAAATCGTTTCGTGGGGTTACCAACGAGGCAGTCGTGCGCAAAGGCGCTACGAGTGCTTTCATTCGCGCAGACATTGAGCATGACGACGACCGGGAATTCTTGGTGGAAATCGAATTCAAGTCGGCTGGGCGTTCGGTTGCCCAAGTAAACCGCAAGCGAATCGTGCGAACACGCGATCTTCTTGGTGTGTTGCGCACCACGGTCTTCATGCCAGACGACCGCAATTTGGTGCATGGCGGGGCGAGTGAACGGCGTGCATTGTTGGACGGTGCAGTGGTGGCAGTGGAGCCGAGCCGACTTGATTTGGTGAGTGAACTTGACCGCGTAGTGCGCCAACGCAATGCGCTACTCAAAGACGCGGGCTACCGACCTTCAAGTGCAGTATTGGCAGCACTCGATGCTTGGGATGAAAAACTTGCAGTGCTGGGTGATGAAGTTGGTGCAGCACGGGCTGCACTCTTGGCAGAAATGAGACCGTTCGTGCAGTCGTCCTATGCCGCATTGGCTGGCGAAGCCCGCGAAGTGTTTCTTACCTATAGCGCGGAGTGGCGGGGTGGTGGGCTGGCGAATGCGCTGGCGGAATCGCGCGAAAACGACCTGCGTCGCGGCACCACAACGGTGGGGCCGCATCGCGATGATGTCGTTGTACAACTCGACGACTTTGCTTCACGCACCCAAGGTTCTCATGGTGAACAGCATTCCTTGGGTATCGCTTTGCGAATGGCGGTGCATCAGGTGGTTACCAAGCGTTGGTTAAGCCCGCCAGTCGTGGTGCTTGATGACGTGTTGTCGGCCCTGGATAACAAACGGGCGACAGCGCTGTTTGAGCGGTTGTTGGTGGCCTTGCCGCACCGCCAAGTGCTGGTGACCAGTGCCCACCCGTTGCCGGTATCACCACACATCACCCGCTGGCTACAAGTGGATGCCGGAACGATCACTCCCGTCACACAGGCTCCCTGATGAACAACACCAATCCCGACAACCCACTCAGCCTGCAAAGTCAGTTGACCCGGCTACTGGCCTCACTGGGATCAGACGATGCCGCCAGCGTGAAGGGCGTGTTTGGTGCCTGGACCAATCTGGTGGGCGCAGCCGTGGCAGCCCACGTGCAGCCGGTCAAGTTGGTTGATTCAACACTCATCGTCGAAGTCGATGACCCGCACTGGGCAACCGAAATGAAGTTCTTAGAAGCGTCATTGTGTGAAAAAATCTCGCAACTCACCACGACTCCAGTCACCTCGCTCGAAGTGCGAGTAAAACGCCGATAATTCTGGTGTTTTTCTCCACTATGTTCCCTGTTTCCAACCACCAAAAAGGTAGAATCATGAGGCTGTTTATGAATCATTTGTGCATCTCCAGCCCGCACCAGTGGCAGGGCAGTACATGGCAGTAAATAGCTCCAGTGACGCCACAGAAGGCACGGTTCGCAAGGCGGCCGGCACCTACGGCGCCAAAGACATCCAGGTGCTCGAGGGCCTTGATCCGGTGCGTCGTCGTCCGGGTATGTATATCGGCTCGACAGGTTTGGCTGGCTTACACCACCTCATTTGGGAGGTGGTGGACAACTCCGTAGATGAAGCCATGGCGGGCTTCTGCGACAAGATCACGGTCACGCTGCACGACGATGGCGCATGCGAAGTAGTGGACAACGGCCGCGGAATTCCCGTGGATCCGTATCCCTCCGGGCCACACAAAGGCAAGAGCGCTCTCGAGGTGGTGCTCACCGTGTTGCATGCGGGAGGAAAGTTTGGTGGCGAGGGCTACAAAGTTTCTGGTGGTTTGCATGGCGTAGGTGTCAGCGTGGTCAACGCACTATCACAACGAGTGTTGGTAGAGGTGCACCGCGGAGGCACCCACTTTCGCCAAGAGTTCGTCAACGGTGGCAAGCCAAAAGGCAAACTGCAAAAAGTTGGTACGTCACCCACCAAAAACGCCCGCGGCACATCCATTCGTTTTTGGCCCGACCCCGAAATTTTCCAAGCCGAAGGCACCGAGTTTGTGGCCCGAACAGTCACCGAGCGACTACAGACGATTGCCTTTCTCAACAAAAACCTCGAAGTGGTATTTGTTGATGATCGTGGCGACAAGAAACAAAAAGTCACTTATCAATACAAGGGCGGCATCATCGATTTCGTCAAGCACCTCAATCAATCGCGCGAGGCGCTCTTCACCAAAGTGGGCCACTATGAAGCCGCCGAAGATGATCAGACACTCGACATAGCCCTGCAGTGGAACACGGGGTATTACGAAGGTATTTATGGCTACGCCAACGGCATTTCCACTGTTGAAGGGGGCATGCATGTTGAGGGTTTCAAAACCGCGCTCACCTCGGTGGTCAACAAGTATGCGCGCGCATCCGGCGGTCTGAAAGAAAAAGAAGAGAACCTACTTGGAGAAGACATTCGTGAAGGCCTAACGGCAGTGGTGTCGGTAAAGCTGCGCGAGCCACAATTCGAAGGTCAAACCAAAGCAAAACTCGGCAACGTTGCAATGCGGTCGTTTGTACAAAAAGAAACCAACGTCAAACTCGAAGAGTGGTTACAAGAAAATCCAACCGAGGCCAACCGTGTAGTGAAAAAAGCAGTCGCGGCCGCTCAGGCACGCATCGCGGCAAAAAATGCACGGAATGCAATTCGGCGCAAGACCGCTCTTTCTGGCGCTGGAATGCCCGACAAGTTGAAGGATTGTGGCAGCGGCGACCCAACCGAGAGCGAGTTGTTTATCGTTGAAGGCGACTCAGCCGGTGGCACCGCCGTGGATGCCCGCGATCCGCGCACGCAGGCGATCCTGCCAATTCGCGGCAAGATTCTCAATGTCGAGCGGGCGCGGTTGGACAAGATGTTGAAAAACAACGAGATTCAAGCGCTCATCACCGCCATTGGTGGCGGTGTCGGCAACGACGAGTTCAATGTCGAAAAAGCTCGGTACCACAAAGTCATCATCTTGGCTGATGCCGACGTTGACGGCAGCCACATTCGCACTCTGCTGCTGACTTTCTTTTATCGCCAGATGCGACCGATGGTGGAAAGTGGATACATCTACATCGCCCAGCCGCCACTGTTTTCTACCGAGATCGGCAAAGAAAAGACGTATTTGAAAGATGAAGCAGCACGCCAGGTGTTCTTGGCTGAGCACCCCAACCATAAGAAAGAATTCCAACGTCTGAAGGGGCTCGGCGAAATGGATTGGCAGGAACTCAAAGGCACCACGATGGACTCCGCCACCCGCACCTTGCTGCAAGTCAATGTTGACGAAGCAGCCGAGGCCGAAACAATGATGAGCACGCTCATGGGCGATGACGTAGAAGTGCGCAAGCATTTCATCACCAGCAACGCACGCGATGTGCGCAATCTGGATTTCTAGGAACGACAGGTAGGAACCTCGATGGCCAAAAAGAAACCCGACGCAACACCCAAGGCATCGCCGCGTAAGGCAAGTGGTGGCGCCGGCGATGGTGACGGCTCGTCACGGTTACCACTTTCGAGTGGCGACTCGGTGCAACCAGTGCAGCTCAAGGCCGAAATGGAACGCTCGTTCCTCGACTATGCGATCAACACGATCGTGGCGCGAGCACTGCCTGACGTGCGTGACGGCTTGAAGCCCGTGCATCGTCGCATTATCTGGGACATGGATCAACAGGGTTTTCGTCCCGACCGTCCGTACGTGAAGTGCGCCCGTGTTACGGGTGACACCATGGCGCGCTATCACCCTCATGGCGACGGCGCAATTTATGACGCCCTCGTGCGCATGGCGCAACCATTTTCGCTGCGCCACCCGTTGATTGATTTCCATGGCAACTATGGTTCACCCGATTTTGGCCCGGCTGCCAGCCGCTACACCGAAGCCCGTTTGCATCCGTTAGCGATGCAGCTGTTGGCTGACATTGAAGAAAACACCGTCGACTTAATGCCGAACTATGACGGCACCACCGAAGAACCAACGGTGCTTCCGGCCCGGTTTCCCAACTTGTTGGTCAACGGCTCACAAGGCATCGCCGTCGGTATGGCGACCAGTATTCCGCCGCACAACCTGGGTGAAATCATTGACGCCACGTTGCATTTGGTGGAAAACCCGGATGCCACCGTGAAGGATTTGATGAAGTTCGTGAAGGGTCCCGACTTTCCCACCGGCGGGTTGATCTTGGGCCGAGATGGACTGACCGAGGCCTACAAGACCGGTCGCGGCAGCATCAAGATGCGCGCCAAAGTGACGATCGAAGAAGGCCAACGTGGGCAAATGCGCATTGTTGTAAGCGAACTGCCATATCAAGCGAGCTGTTCGGCTATCGCTGGTCGCATCCAAGAACTCGTCGACAACGACGGCCTCGACGGCATTGCTGACGTAAATGACAACTCGGCTGGTGGCAAAACCAACTTGATTATCACCTTGAAGCGTGACGCCAATGCCAATGTGGTGATGAACAACTTGTTCAAAAACACCCAACTGCAAAGCCAGTTTCCCGTCAACATGGTGGCGTTGGTCGACGGTGTCCCGCGCACGCTCAATCTGCGCGATGCCATCACTGGATACATCGCGCATCAGATCGAAGTCATCACGCGTCGCAGTCAGTTCCGGCTGGACAAAGCGAACGAGCGTAACCACATTCTGGAAGGCCGGCTCAAGGCGCTCAATGTCATTGACGAAATCATCAAGGTGATTCGTGCCAGCGAAGACGCTGCGGCTGCCAAAGAAGCGTTGATGAGCAAGAAGTTCGGTTTCACCGAACGCCAAGCCATTGACATCCTTGACATGCAGTTGCGTCAACTCACCAAACTGTCGCGAATCGACTTGGAATCCGAACAAAAAGAGATCCAAGAAAAGATCAAGGAACTCACGGCTATTCTGCGTGACGACAAAAAACTTCGCGCGGTGATCTCTGGTGAACTCACCAAGGTGAAAACCACGTTTGCCACGCCCCGTGTATGCCAAATTGCTTCCGATGTGAGCGAGATGGGCGTCGAAGACCTTGTCGAAGACAAAGAACTCGTCATTGTCATGACCCAGGAGCAATACATCAAGGCTGTTTCGGCGGATTCGTTCCGCACTCAGGGTCGTGGCGGTCGCGGTGTGAGCGGTGCGCGGATGAAAAGCGACGACATCGTGCGCAACATTATTTTCACTACAGCGCACGCGTATCTCTTGTTTTTCTCCAACCGGGGTCGGGTCTATCGACTGCGGGCGCTCGAAGTGCCCGAGCGCGAGCGCACGGCCAAGGGCATCCCCATTGTCAACTTGTTGCCGTTGCAGCAAGGCGAAACGATCCAAGCAATCATCGATACCCGCGATTTCCCAGGGGAGCGCAACCTGTTCTTTGTGACCAAGCAGGGCCAGGTGAAAAAGACCAAGTTTGACGAATACGACTCGAGCCGTCGCGATGGTTTGATCGCCCTGAAGTTGCGGCCCAAGGACGAACTCGTTCGAGTGATTGAGACAAACGGAACCGATGATGTGTTCATGGTGACGCGCAGCGGCCAGACGATTCGGTTCAGTGAAAAGTTGGTGCGCCCGATGGGTCGGTCGGCTGCTGGCGTGCGTGGCATGAAGATGCGTGCTGGTGACGAAGTGGTGGCAGTCGATGTGGCAAGCGACGAATCGTCGATCCTCATGATTACCGAGTCGGGCTACGGCAAGCGCACACAGATCTCCAATTTCGCGCGCAAGGGGCGTGGCGGAATGGGCATGATCGGCATCAAACTCACCGGCAAAAAAGGTCGCGTAGTTGCTGCGTTCATGGTGGGGCTAGAGGATCAAATCGTCGTGGTGGCCACTGGTGGCACCACCATTCGTATGCCTGTGCGCGAAATTTCCAGTCAGGGGCGGGCAGCCACTGGTGTGCGCGTAATGACATTAGAAGCCGGACAAGTGGTGGCCTCGGTGGCACCCATCTTCGCCGGTGACGATGCCTAGCCATCACGAATGCCGTTTGCCCTAGCAGTCGTTGCCGTTGCATCGACGGTGTTGCTGTTGTTGTCACACAGTTCGGCTCACCTCATCCGTGTTCAGCGAGCTACAACAGCCGCCGATGCGTTAGCACTGGCCGCGGCAACCCATCGAGGTGTGGCAGAGGTGGTTACTCAGCATCACATTGTTGACTACGTAGTAAGCGTCGATGACAATGACACGGTGACCGTCA
>SYEA01000145.1 GCA_005800965.1 Actinomycetota bacterium
CCGGCCAATCATGCAGTTGACGCAACGAAGATGAGTGCCGCAATTGACCGCGCCCTTGCAGCAGCACACCAACGCGGAATCACCGGACCAGCCGTGACGCCGATGGTTTTGGCTGAAATCGCAGCAGATACCTCTGGTGAGGCCGTAATCGCCAACCTTGCGCTCGCAGAAAATAACGCCCATGTTGCGGCCATGCTGGCGATGAGCCTGGTATCGCGGCGTAGCTAACCAGATAACTTTCCTGTTTCGCAGGCGACGTCACACATCTTTACGGGTGGGTTTCCACACCCGAAAGGGCGAATGTGATGTACGCATGTTGGTCAATCAAAGGCGGAAGTGGTACCACCGTGTTTGCATCGGCACTCGCCCTACTGCTTGCCGAGCATCAGGGCGAAGCAACGGTCATCGATATGGGCGGTGACGTGCCATCCGTGCTGGGCATGGCCGAGCCAGCAGGCACCGGCATCCGCGATTGGTTATCCAGCACCGATCGAGATCCGCAGGGTTTGGTCGACCTGCGAGTTGCCGCAACATCACGACTACACGTGATTCCTGCTGGCTCGGCAAGTTCTTTTGATACCAGCGCACTCGATGACCTGGTTCAATCAGTGACCAACCAGCAAGTGGTCGTCGACTTCGGATCACTGCAGCCACCAGACAGTGTGCGACGTGCCGCTCGCGCCGACTGGCTCGTCGTGCGACCGTGCTATCTCGCCCTGCGCCGCGCCGCGCGGCTCACCCACCGCCCTGCCGGCATCGTGTTACTCAAGGAACAAGGCCGCGCCCTCACCACTCGTGACGTTCAATCTGTGGTTGGTGCACCAGTCGTTGCCGAGATCACCGTTGCTGACGGCATCGCACGCAGTGTTGATGCGGGGCTGCTGGCTACCCGACTTCCCACACAACTCACCGAAGAGCTCCGGGTATTGCTGTGAATGTTGTGCCGCTCAGGCCACTGGTCAACACGGTCAACACTGTTAATACAGTCGAGCGTGGTACTGCATCACGCAGCAGCGACTGGTGGCGAACCTCATCGATGGCACGGTGGTTTGCGGATCCGCTCGTGCGCGAAATCATGATCAATGCCGGACGCGAGATCTGGATCGAGCGGGAAGGCGGTGTCGAGCACGTCGGCACGTTGCCACAGGGCGAGCTTTCTCGAATCATCGAGCGCATCTTGTTGCCGATTGGTCGGCGTGTCGACCAGGCTTCACCAGTGGTCGATGCCCGACTGCCCGATGGCTCACGGGTGTGCATCGTGATTCCACCCGTTGCCGTCGACGGGCCATGCCTGTGCATCCGACGCTTCCATGTGCGAGATTTGCCGTTGACTGCGTTCGGTGGCGAAGATGTTGCCGAGTTGCTGCGCGACATCGTGTCGCAGCGCTGCAACGTAGTGGTTGCCGGTGCTGCATCAAGTGGCAAAACCACACTCCTCAACGCACTGTGTGGTTGTGTCACACCCGGCGAACGCATCATCACCGTCGAAGACATCGCCGAACTGCGACTCCAAACTGAGCACGTACTGCGCTTTGAAGCGCGTCCTGCCACCTACGACGGCACCTTAGAGGTCGGGCTCTCTACATTGCTACGTAGTGCCTTGCGCATGCGACCCGATCGCTTCGTGCTTGGGGAGGTGCGCGGTAACGAGGCACTCGACATGTTGACCGCGATGAATACCGGTCACCACGGTTCGCTGGCCACTTGCCATGCCAACTCACCCGACGACGCATTGCGCCGGATCGAATCGATGGTGTTGCAGGCTGCACCGCAATGGCCGCTGCCGGCGGTGCGCGAACACCTGCAGGCTGCTGTTGACATCATCGTGCACGTCGAGCGCTCACCGAACGGCCATCGACGTGTCAGCGAAGTCACCGAAGTGTCGATGCGACCAGACGTATTGGGCACCAAAACACTCTGGACTCAAGGCGCTGCAACCGCCCGACTTTCACGCGGGCGAGCCTGACCGCCATGTTGTTTGTGGTGGTTGGGGTGTGTGCCTGGACCACCACGAGCGTGGTCTTGGCTCGACATGTAATCGAGCCCTATTTGTTTCGGCGGTTAGTAAGACGACGCTTGACCCCACGTCGGGCAGCCCGGCAACGGCCACTATTGCGTGCTCAGCGCCGCGCAGCTGAACCCCTACCAAGTGAACGTCACGCCAATGCACTCGATGCCATTGGGCGTGAACTACGACTTGGCTCTTCGCTTCATGCCGCTGTCATCGCTGTTGTCGAGCGTCAGCACATTACCGAGTGGCAGTGGTTATCTGATGCGAGTCGGGAAGGACACGTCTTGGGTACCGTCATCCGACTCAACGATTCGCAGGCTGCGCCCGACTTGGCACTGCGCGCAATCGCCGTGGCCAGCGAAGGGGGCGACGCCGTCCATGCCGTTGAGGCTGCTGCTCGCACACTGCGAGTGACTGCAACGATCACGGCCGAATCACGAACGGCAGTTGCACACACGAAGGCCTCCATCAATGTGCTCACCTGGGTGCCGCTATTACTCGCCACGTGGCTGATAACCCGCGATGAAAGAGCTCGCGTATTTTTTGTTTCGACTGCCGGCTTTGCATGTCTACTCATCGGGGTTTCGCTGCACTGGGTGGGGCGCCGTTGGGTGCAACGGTTGGCCGTGAGCGCAGCGCGGGTCGACTCTGATGTGCCCGACTTTGTTGATGTGGTCTCGGTATATCTGCGCTCAGGACAGCCCCCGGCCCTGGCATTTCTGCATGCGAGCGACACCGCACCTGGCACGGTTGGCGCTGCGGCCCGAGCAGTTGCCGAGCGCATTCACAATGGTGAGCGCTTTGTGGATGTGCTCACCTCGTTGCGAAGTGCGTTTGGGCTGCATGCACAACCCATGATTGATGCACTCATTGACACCGAACGTGACGGCTTGGCACCCCGTGAACTTTTTGACCGACTCGCCACTGACGCCCACGCACAACGGCGCCGTGATGCTGACATGCGGATTCGTGCACTACCTGTTCGTCTCACACTTCCCCTCGTCGGCTGTATTTTGCCGGCATATGTTCTGCTTGCCGTTGTGCCGCTGCTCGCCAGTCAACTGTCGTCGGTCAATCTCGACCTGCCATAACTACCCAAAGGAATCACGATGTTTTTCCACCGCACAAAGTCAACTACTGCAGCCTCGCCCCGCCCGCCGCACAGCGACCCTGGCCAGGCCACCACCGAATATGCACTCGTGCTGATTGGTGCCGCGGTGATTGCCCTCTTGGTCGTTGCGTGGGCCACTGACGGTGGTGGCGCTGGTCGCATCGGCGAATTGTTTGAAAGCGTGCTGTCGAATGTGCTCAGTCGTGCCGAAACCACCGACGAATGATCGCGGCCAAGCAACGGTTGAGTTCGCCCTCCTGCTGCCGTTGTTTGTGTTGCTCATCGTTGCCATCTTTGATGTCACAGCAATCGTGCGCGACCAACTGTTGGTTGACCTGCTGGCCCGTGACGCAGCACGGCACGCCAGCCAATCCGACAGCCGCGATACAGCACGACAACGCGTGGCAGAGGTCGTCGTGGCTGCAGGTCGTAGCGACGCACGATGGAACATTGAGTTCGGCGAGGAAACTCTCACCGTCCGAATAAGCCTCACACCCCGTGCCTCCATGACTGCAACCTCACTGCGATGGTTGGGTAGATCAAGTGGCGTCATAGGAACTGTGACCTTCGCTACCGAATACGACATTGACGAGGGGTAGCGTCGTCGCAATGGCGCCAACCGAGACCATCTGGGTGTTCGGCGACCAACTCAACCGTGCAATTGGTGCGATGGCAACTGCGAATTCCAAGACTCATCGCATTCTGCTCATCACAGCCAAAGACAAGATCGATTCGCGCGCCTGGCACCCGGCGCGCGTCGCGCTGTACACCCGCGCAATCGAGGCGTTCGCCGAGGAACTGCGCGAAGCAGGGTTCCAAGTTGACCACCAACATGCCGCGTCAATGCGCGCTGCCGTCAAGGCCCACCGTGCCACTCATTCACCAACGCTCATCACCGTCACTGAACCAAATTCGTTCACCGCCCGGCAACTCGTAAAAGAACTCGGTTGCAACGTCGTGCGCAGCAATCAATTCTTGACGCACCCCGACGAGTTTGCGGCATGGGCCGACACCCGCAAGAGCTTCAAGATGGAAGACTTTTATCGCTGGCAGCGTCGTCGCCTTGACTATCTCATGGATGGCGACGAACCCAGCGGCGGTGAGTGGAACTACGACGAGCAGAATCGTGAGCGTCCACCCAAAGATGGTCATGACCGCTGGCCGGCCCCCGTAGACGTGTGGGCAACTACCCGTGCCGGTGCACTCGAGCGTCTTGACTTTTTTGTCAAGCGCGTGCTGCCGATGTTCGGGCCACACGAAGATGCGATGCTTGCCGACAACTGGCATTTGGCGCACTCCGTGCTCTCGCCATATCTCAATCTGGGTCTGTTGTTGCCTGGCGAAGTGTGCGACCGAGTCGAAAAAGAGTTTCGCGCCGGGCGTGTGCCGATCAATTCGGCCGAAGGTTTCATTCGCCAGATCATCGGTTGGCGTGAATATGTCTGGAATTTGTACTGGCGTTGGATGCCCGAATACGCCTCACTCAACGCTCTCGACGCGCAACTTGACCTGCCACCACTCTTCACCGGGGCGGCCCCAACGAAGATGCGCTGCGTGTCGGGCATCCTCGGCGACATCGAGGCGCGTGGCTGGGTGCACCACATCCCACGACTCATGGTGCTCGGCAACCTTGCACTCATCGCTGGCATCAACCCGCAGCAGTTCACTCATTGGATGTGGGAGTCGTTCGTCGACTCAGCAGAGTGGGTGATGGTGCCCAATGTGATTGGTATGTCGCTGTTCGCTGACGGCGGAAAGATGGCAACCAAGCCATACGCCGCTGGTGGTGCGTACATCGATCGCATGAGCAACTACTGCAAGGGATGTGCCTATGACCGCACGAAGCGAATTGGTGACGACGCTTGCCCATTCACCACGTTGTATTGGGACTTCATGTTGCGACATGCTGATCGATTCGTGAAAAACCCCCGAATGTCGACTCAGATTCGAGCCGCACAGAAGCTCAGCGACGGTGACCAAGTTCGCCAGCGCGCCGCAGAAGTACTGGTTCGCCTACAGAGCGGCACGCTCTAGCCGTCGCACCAACTGCATTATCTTGCGTCGCGTTCAGCGCGCGCTTGTTCTTCCTCCAGAACAGCTTCTTCCTCCACTAGTCGTCCCATGCTCTCGAGTCGAGCCGCGTCAAGGGCGCCCGTGCCGATTGCCTCTTGCACCGCGCATGCCGGCTCGGTGCCGTGTTTGCAGTCACGAAACTTGCATCGTTCTGCCAACGTGAAGATGTCCTTGAATGCCCGTTCGATGCCATGCCCACTCGTCCACAAACTCACGGCGCGAACGCCCGGAGTGTCAATCAACCAGCCAGCAGTAGGTAGGGCAACCAAATCCACAGCGGTCGTCGTGTGGCGACCCTTGTTGTCGCCCTCGCGGGTGGCACCAGTTTGCTGAGACTCTGTGCCAGTCAATGCATTGACCAAGGTCGACTTACCAACACCACTCGCACCGAGCACGGCAATGGTTGCGCCATCGCGTGTGTAATCGCGCAGTTCGGTGAGCCCATCACCTGTAACGCTGCTCACCACATGTACGCGCACACCAAGCGATGTGGCCACCATGATTGCTTGCGCTTCGCTGATGGCCGATGCCGAGGCGGCATCACTCTTGGTTAACACCACTACTGGCTGTGCACCAGAATCAAACGCCAACACCAGTTCGCGCTCAAGGCGCCGTTCGTTTGGCGCAGTATCTAGGCCGTGTACGAGGAACACAAAATTGATATTTGCAGCCAAGGTTTGCGCTTCGTTTCGTGTTCCATCTGAAGATGCGCGACGTACTAATCGCGACTGCCGCGGTAGCACCTTTACGATGCGCTCAAGATCAGGCGTCACCAGAATCCAGTCACCTACGGCAACGTCGGCACCGATGTTTCGCACTCGGCATTCGCGCAGAGTTTGTGTTGCCGTGATTTCTCCGACCGTCACACAGAGAAATGTGCTCCATCCACGGTCAAGTCGCTTCACTCGTCCGACGAGTTGGTCGTCACTCAGGTTGACAGATTCAGGCAGTGCACGCAGAAATGTTTCGTTCCATCCGAGTTCGCTCAAAGCGTTATGCACTATGACTTTCACGCTACCTAGTTGCAAAAATCAAATTCGGGTGCTTGACTGCCCGACTTCCATGTCTTACAACGGAATACTGCTGCATGTCACGTCCACTTGTCATCGTTGAGTCCCCCGCTAAGGCGAAGACCATTGCCAAGTTGCTCGGTAGCGACTTTGTAGTGCTCGCATCCGTCGGTCACATCGCCGACCTTCCGAAGTCTGGCCTCCAAGTTGACGTCGAGAACGACTTCGTGCCCAACTACGAAATCACCGAACGAGGCGGCAAGGTTCTGCGCGAATTGAAAGCGGCGCTGAAAGGCGCCAGCGAGTTGTATCTGGCAACCGACGAAGACCGCGAAGGTGAAGCGATCTCGTATCACTTGGTGCAGTATTTGAAGCCCAAGGTTCCGGTCAAGCGAATGGTGTTTCATGAAATCACCCGCAGCGCCATCGACGAAGCGGTGCGCAACACCCGTGACGTCGACCAGCAACTCGTAGATGCCGCCGAGGCACGTCGTGTGCTCGACCGCCTGTTTGGTTACACGTTGTCACCAATTTTGTGGCGCAAGGTGAACCGCGGTCTCTCGGCTGGTCGTGTGCAAAGCCCTGCCATTCGTTTGGTCGTTGAGCGCGAACAAGAACGAATGGACTACGTCGTAGCCGACTATTGGGACTTGGCTGCAATCACTGCAACCTCCCCATCCTTCAAAGCAGTGTTGTCATCGCTCAATGGCATGCGGGTGGCATCTGGGCGAGATTTCGACAGCAAAGGTGTGCCTCGCGATGGGGTTTCAGTCATCACCAAAGTGCGTGCCGACGAACTCACCGCAGCACTTACGGGCGACGACCTCAACGTTCGCTCCATCGACGAAAAGCCATATCGCAAGTCGCCCAAGGCTCCGTTTATCACCAGCTCGCTCCAGCAAGAAGCTGGTAACAAGCTGCGCCTCAGCGCCGGAGAAGTGATGCGAATTGCCCAGGGTCTCTACGAATCGGGATTCATTACTTATATGCGCACCGACAACGTGGGCCTGAGCGACGATGCCATCGCTGCCGTGCGCAGCGAAATTACCAATATCTATGGGGCTTCTTTCGTGCCGGCCGAGCCGCGCGCCTACAAATCCAAGGTAAAAAATGCCCAAGAGGCCCACGAGGCGATTCGACCAACGCTGCCGCTGCGATCACCCGACAGCCTGCGCAGCGAACTCAATGCGACAGAACTCAACGTGTACCGACTGATCTGGCAGCGCACCCTCGGCTCACAAATGGGTGACGCCAACGGCACCACGCTGACTCTGCGTCTCGGCGCCGAAGCCCGCGGTGCCAGCAACGAGACAGCCGACTGCGAGTTCAGCGCCAGCGGCACCACCATCACGTTTCCTGGATACCGCGCGGTCTACGAAGAAGTCGACGAAGACAAAAGTGATGACGATGCCGAAGCGATTCTGCCCGTGCTCAAAGTGGGCGACAAGGTTGCGGTGGCCGAACTCACGGCTGTTGGTCACGCCACTACGCCACCAGCGCGATACACCGAACCTACGTTGGTGAAAAAACTCGAAGAACTTGGGATTGGTCGGCCGTCGACATACGCAAACATCTTGAAAGTCATCGTGGACCGCGGATACGTGTGGAAGAAGGGTCAAGCACTCGTGCCGAGCTGGACGGCGTTTGCCGTTGTGCGATTGCTCACGCAACACTTTGCCAGCATCATTGATGACAAATTCACCGCCATCGTCGAAGAAGAACTCGACGAAATCGCTCGTGGTGAACGCAATCGTGGCAAGTGGCTACGCGAATTTTATTTTGGCAACGGCAAGGAACTTCCGGGCATCTTCCCCGTAACCGAAGCCGCCAAAGATTTCATCGATGCCCGCGAGATCAACGGCTTCATCGTTGGTCGACATCCAGTAAGCGGTGAAATGATTGAGGTTCGACCGGGTAAATATGGGCCGTACGTGCGCTCAGGTGAACGCACGGCGGGCGTTCCCGAAGATCTCACGCCCGAGGATCTCACCGTCACCAAGGCCGTCGAATTGCTCGATGCCCCGAGCAACGACGAACCAATCGGTATGTGGAATGAACTACCCGTCTACGTGAAGTCGGGACGCTTCGGTCCATATATCCAGCTCGGTGATCGCAGCGACGACAAAAAGGCACCACTACCCAAGACCGCCTCGCTGTTTCCAGAAATGAAGCCGGCTGAAGTCACGATGGAAGTTGCCACCAAGTTGCTGTCATTGCCGCGCCTCATCGGCGCCGACCCCGCCGACGGGGTGAACATCACCGCCCAAAGCGGTCGTTACGGGCCGTATATCTCCAAAGAAAAAGACAGTCGCACCTTGGCATCGCACGATGAAATTTTCACGTTCACCCTCGATCAAGCACTTGCTTTGCTTGCTGAGCCGCGAAAGTTCGGCCGCCGCGGGCCAGCCAAACCACCGTTGCGCGAATTTGGTAACGACCCCATCTCGGCACGACCCGTCGTTGCAAAAGATGGCAAGTTCGGCACCTACATCACCGATGGTGAAACCAATGCCAGCCTCACCCGAGGCGACCGGCTCGAACACATGAGCACTGAGCGGGCATTTGAGTTGCTGGCTGCCCGACGGGCCAACCCACCACAACCCAAAGCAAAACGCACCGCCAAGCCACCGGCAAAAACAAAAGCAAAGCCAAAGGCAGATGCCTCCGCAACGTCAGATGCGGAGCCGAAGCCTGCTGCCAAAAAGCCTGCTCGCAAAAAGCCCGCTGCCAAAAAGAAACCAAAAACTACCGACTAGGCCGCGCGGCACCCACGCCCTAGCGTGATGACGATGCCCGGGCGATACATCGCGTTTGAAGGTATTGAGGGTTGTGGCAAGTCCACCCATGTGCAACGCCTCGCAACACATCTCGGCGCCGTGGTCACGCGCGAACCTGGCGGCACCGACATCGGAGCAAAGTTGCGTGAGATCTTGGCCAATGTTGCCAATACGCACCTCTCACCACGCGCCGAAGCCCTCCTCATGGCGGCTGATCGCGCCCAACACCTGCACGAACTAGTGATTCCCGCCCTCGAATCCGGCAAGCATGTCATCAGCGATCGCAGCCTGTATTCGTCGTTGGCGTACCAGGGTTACGGCCGCCAATTGCCGCTCGACGAACTTCGTCAGTTCAACAACTTTGCGATTGGCGCACGATTACCCGATCTTGTGGTGTACATCCGCGTTGAACTCTCTGCGGCACGGCGACGACTACAGAAACGTGATACTGACCGCTTCGAGCGAGAAGATGACGCATTTTTTACTCGCGTTGCTCAGGGCTTTGACCAACTCGCTACACAAGACCCAAATCGCTGGCTGGTCATTGACGGAACACCACCGAAAGATGAACTCGAACTCATTATCCGCCGCGCGGTGATGGATCGCCTGGGTTTATGAACAGCGTCTGGGATGCCGTTGTCGGCCAGCCAACGGCAGTCGATCGACTCCGCTTGCTAGCCGAGCGACCAACGCATGCGTATCTCTTCGTAGGGCCAGATGGCGCCGGCAAAGAAATCGCAGCACGAGCATTCGCAGCGCGGCTCATCACCGGGAGCGACGATGCAACTTCGCGTGTCGCCGATTTGGTGATGCGCGGCGGTTTTGTTGACGTCACCGAAATCGTGCGTGAAGGTGCGGCACTTGATGCCGACGAGGCACAATCCATCGTGCACCAATCGATACTCACCCCAACCGAATCCGACATTCGTGTGGTGATTGTGCACGAAGTGCACCTCATGCGTGATACTGCGGCAGCGCGCTTATTGAAAACTTTTGAAGAGCCCAACGACCGATTGGTCTTTATTCTGCTCACCGAACAGTTGTTGCCCACGCTCGAGACCATTGCGTCGCGGTGCGTCACCGTCGGAATTCCCGCCTTGAGCACCTCGGTTATCGCCGACCAGCTCATTCGTGAAGGTATCAACCCCGATGTGGCTACGCGCTCTGCCCGATCGGCTGGGGGCAGCATAGACCGCGCTCGAATTCTCATCACCGATTCTGCGCTGGCACTACGCCAGGCGGCTTTTTCAGAAGTTCCGTACCAGTTGGATGGCAGCGGTGCTGCCGTCACCAAAGTGGTGGAGGCCGTGAGTGCGCTCATCGAACGCGCAGCCGAGCCGCTACTGAGCAAACAAGAAGCAGAACTCGATTCGTTGGAAGACCGCGTCAAACTCGTTGGTGAACGTGGCAGCGGGCGACGAGTGTTGGCCGAAGCCCACAAGCGTCAACTGCGCAAATTTAAAACCGACGAACTTCGCGAGGGCCTTTCACTTATTGCCACGGAGTACCACAAGGTGATTACCAGCCTGCAAGACGGTGTAGACCCGAACATTTATGCGCGGGCGATTCATGACGTGCACGACGCGATATCGGCGCTGCCACTCAACGTCAATGAAACACTCCTGCTGCATGCATTGTTCGCCAAATGCCCGTCGCTGCACATGATCGCCGGCCGCCGCAATCTCATTGAAGCCTGAAGCAAGCGGTAGCGTAAGAAGCCTCGCCCGAGTGGCTCAGTGGTAGAGCAACGCACTCGTAATGCGTAGGTC
>SYEA01000146.1 GCA_005800965.1 Actinomycetota bacterium
CGCCAATGCATCGTGTACTTCGTCGATGAGCGGCAGGTCACGAGTTTTTTGGGCATTGAATTGCCCGTACCAACGCTTCAGTTGTCGCGCGATGTATCCCTCGTGGCGCGCCAAATCAACAAGGCCCACCTGCTGTAGGTCGACAGCGTGAATCGCCGCCATCGTGTCGATGAGCGATTCGCTCGCCGTGCGTCGCGCGGTCTCGCTGAGTACGCGCTCGGCAATGGTGGCGTCGCGCACCACGTGGCCGTCGACGAAACCCATCACATAAAACGGAGCACCATTGACCGCGGGGTCGGTGCACATCGCCAGGGCAGGTGCCACCGGCACGTTGGTATCACGCAACGCGTGAATAATGCGGTGTTCGCGACCCATGTCGTGGGCGCTGGCAAGCGTGTGCGACAGCGGCGGCCTGCGCAATACGTAGTGCACACCGTTGGCGTCGGTGAGTTTGAAGGTGAGGTTGGAATGCCCGCCGGCAATCACTTCGGTTGTGAATGGGGGAGCAAACCCCGCCACGTTGGCTGCCAGCCACGGAGTGACTGTCGCAGTAGCGATGCCGTCGCGGGTTGCATCAACCATGCGGCAAAACTACTCGCTATGCCAAGCGGTATCGTAAGCGCGTGAGTTCTGTCGCCAACGTCATCGATGTCACCGACGCAACCTTTCAAAAAGAAGTCATTGAGCGTTCGAAAACCACCCCTGTGGTGGTGGATTTGTGGGCCACGTGGTGTGGGCCGTGCAAGACCCTCGGGCCCATCCTGGAAAAAGTCATCGGTGCCACCGGTGGCAAAGTGGTGCTCGCCAAGGTCGACGTCGACAAAAACCCGGCGATTGCCCAGGCGTTTCAGGTGCAGTCGATTCCGGCGGTGTTTGCTCTGCATGACGGCAAAGTGGTCGATGCGTTCACCGGTGCTTTGCCCGAACACGAGGTGCGCACGTTTGTCGGCAAGCTCACCCCCGAAGGTGAAATCGTGGATGTTGCCACGTTGTTGGCGCGTGGCGACGAGGCAAGTTTGTTCGAAGCGCTCAAGATCGAACCAGGCAACGAACAAGTGGTGTTGGCACTCGCCACATTGTTTCTTGCCGATAACGCCGTGACCGAGGCACTCAAGTTGCTGCAACGAGTGCCCCAGACCCCCAGGGTGGCGGCGTTGGTAGAGCGCGCCAAAGCAATGTTCGTGCCCGATGACGACTATTCGGCGCAACTCGATGCCTTGTTGCCCCAAGTGAAAGCCGACGAAGCGGCTCGGCAGCGGTTCTTGGAAATTTTAGAAACGATGGGCGCTGGCGACCCACGCACCGCGGTGTATCGCCGCCAGATGACGGGCCGACTTTTCGCCTAGTTGTTTGCCCGTAGCGCTTCGTTGGCGCACACAGTGGGGCATGAATCGTATTGCGGATTGGTGGTGCTGGCTTGGCTGGAAGCGCCTGGTGGTCGGGGCAGTGGCGTTGCCGGTTTCTGCCGTGGTGGTGTGGTGGTTGGTGCAGCTGCCCACCCCGCCGATCGAAAACTTCATTCCGACAGCCACCACAGTGCCAAGCATCACCAACGAGCTGGTCAGTGATCAGACATTCGACGGTGTTGAGTCAGTACGTATTGCTGTGCACGTGGTGGGGGCGGTGCAGCAACCTGGCGTGTATCACCTGGCGGCAGGGTCGCGTGGTGACGACGCGGTTCGCTTGGCTGGTGGTGCTACCTCACAAGCCGATCTACAACGAGTCAACTTGGCTGCAGTGTTGGTCGATGGCCAGCAGTTGTGGATTCCGCGAATAGGCGAGCGGCTTGTGCCAAACACGTTGCCGAACAATTTGTCGAATGCTGTGCCGCCTAATGCTGTGCCATCCAATGGCGTGCCGGCGCTAGTGGACATCAATCAAGCGACAACTGCCGACCTGGACCGCCTGCCAGGCATTGGGCCGTCTACTGCTCAAGCGATCGTCGACCATCGCACGCGCAACGGGCCGTTTGCTTCGGTAGATGACTTGTTGGGAGTGCGTGGAATCGGCCCCACAAAGTTGGCCGAGTTACGTGCGCTGGTGCGAGTCTGAAGTGCTACAGCATGCTGAGCGCAAACATTGCTGCACCCACAAACCCACCTGCACTCATCGCTGCAGCCAGCGGCCACAGCACCGACCAATAGTCGCGCCAGTCGGCGATCGGGCGTTGCGTAGCGCGAATCGCCGCCCATTGTCCGATGGCAAACCACGCCACGAGGCTGGCCGTGATGCCGATAGCGAGCGTCGAGATGCCCGCGGCAATCGGCACACCGAAGGCCACGAGCAGCGGACACGCAGCAATGACGAGCAAAAAGCCCACGACTCCGCTCAGGCGTCCGGGCAACACGAGCAACAGTCCACCGAGGATGGCCACTGCGCCTGCTGCGCCCACGGCAACCACACCACCTTTGCGTCGCAGTTCGCTGCGGCGGGCAACGATGCCGTCAGGTATCGCCACGTGCGCCATGTTATTCGCCAGCGCCTGACCAACGTGTCACTCTCGCATGGCTCGTTCACCTCGATGCTGGTGTTGTTGGCATTGTGTGGTGCGATTGCTGCCCGCGTGGGCAGCGAGTTAGCAGTGCGGTTGCCGATGGCATATGCCAGTCGCGTCAATGCGGCACCCCTGGTGTGGTGGTTGGCCGTTGCGTTGTCTGTTGCCGGGGCAGTCGCAGCCGTGTTGCGACATCGTTCTGCTGGTCGCTGGTTCGTGGTGGTTGTGGTGGTGTTTGCCGGTCACGGCGCAGCCCAGTGGCACCGGTTGGCTACACCGCAAGTGGGCAACTTTTCGGGCTCAGCCATTGCGCGCTCAGACGCAGGCAACCGCAACGGTGCGGTGTCACTGATTGTTTCGGTGGATGACGAAAAGTTTCGCCTCACGGTCTATGGCCGTGAGCGCGGTGCCTTGCGGCGGGTACGCATGGGCGACACCGTGATTCTTGATGCCGCGCGCGTGGCGTACGACGAGCGCCGCTTGCGGTTTGTGGCGGGGCGCCATGTGCAAGGCGAATTGCGCGAGGTCACCGTGTATGCCACGGCACCAGCGCACGCATTGTGGCATCGCGCGGCGAATCGTGTGCACGAATTGATTGATCGTGGCGCTCGCACTATGGATTGGCAAGACGCTGCGTTGGTGCGCGGCTTTGTGCTCGGCGACGAATCACGCCACCCGCAACGTATGACCGACGCATTTCGGGGTGCTGGGCTCGGGCATTTGCTCGCTGTGTCGGGGCAAAACGTGGCGCTCATTTTGGCCGCCCTTACCCCAGGGCTTCGGCGACTCACTCGGTGGCCACGGTTGGCGGTTGCCCTCGGTGTGGTGTCGATGTTTGCAGTGGTGACCCGTTTGGAATCCAGCGTGGTGCGCGCGGCAGTAATGGCGGCGGTAGTGCAGATTGGTTTTGCGATTGGTCGCGACGTGGTGCCGTTGCGGGCCTTGGCCATGACAGTGCTGGGCATCGTGGGGCTTGACCCGTTGGCAACCTGGTCGGTGGGGTTTGTGTTGTCGGTGGCCGCCACCACCGGGCTAGTGGTGATTACTCCGCACTTGGGTTCGTCGGTGTTTGCTGCAACTACTGCGGCCCAACTCAGTGTGTCGCCGTTCGTGTTGATGTGGTTTGGCACCATGCCTGTTGTTGCCCTAGCCACCAACGTGCTGGCTGTGCCGATTGCATCGGCGGTGATGATGGCGGCTCCGGTCTTGCTGGCGGTTGCTGCGTTTGTGCCCGATGCGGTGGCGGGGCTACTCGCCATGCCGGTGGTGGCGGCGGTGCGCTGGGTGTGGTGGGTGGCCGAGTGGGGCACCCGGCTCAGCGTGCGCGGCCCAGCGAATGCCCTGGCCTGGGGTGTGGTGGTCACTGGCGTGTTGATTCGCAAGAAAATGCGCCACCACCTGCGCTAGCTCACCCTCGTGCGAGGCTGTGGGGGTGCCAACGTATCTCATCACTGGCGACGACGCCCGGCTCATTTCGGCGCGACTCAGCGACTTGGTCGACGAACTCGTCGGTGACGCTGATCGCTCGTCGGTCTACGAGTCGTTTGATTTGGCCGAAGCACAGTCTGACGACCGTGCTGCCGCCGTGGCTATGGCGGTCAATGCGGCCCAGACACAATCGCTGTTTGCCGATTTCAAAGTGGTGGTGGTGCGCAACGTGGATGTCACGCCGTTGAATGTTGAGCCGCTCGTTGCATTTCTTCGCGCGCCCAGTGAGCAGTGCCATCTCATCGTCACCGCTGGTGGTCGCATTCCCAAGGCGCTCAACGACGCGCTAAAAAAAGCGGGCACTGCCAATTTTGAAACCACGCCACCTTCCAAGCGACGCGAACTTGTCGAGTGGTACAAAGCCAAGTTCATCGAAGCCGGGTTAAAAATTGACCCCGTGGCACTCGAAGAAGTGGTCGATTGGCTGGGACAAGACTCTGCGCGCTTGCCGGGTTTGTTGGATGTGTTGGCATCGACCTACGGGCAAAAGCAACGTCTGTCATACGAAGATGTGAGCCCGTTTCTTGGCCAAGCCGGCCACGTGCAACCGTGGGATCTCACCGATGCAGTCGATGCGGGCGATACCGCCACCGCGTTGTTCATGTTGCGTCGCATGTTGCGCAGCGGCGAGTTTCATCCGTTTCAAATCATGTCGCTGCTGCACAACCATTACACCAAGGCGTTGCGGTTGGATGGCTCGGGTGCCAGCGACCCAGCGCAAGCGATGGCGCTCATCGGGTCGCGCAGCGATTATCAGGGCCGCAAATATCTCGAGTTGTCGCGCGCGCTTGGCCCCAAGAAAATGTTCGATGCGATGCAGTTGCTGGCACGCTCAGATCGCGCGTTGCGCGGTGGCACAGGGTTGGAAAACGAAGTGGTGCTCGAAATCATGATTGCTCGGCTCAGCCGATTGCAACCAGCGCGACCAAAACGCGCCAAAGGCGCTAGGTCTACTTCGCGGCGTTGAGTTGACGCATGAGGCGGCTCTTGCGTCGGGCTGCCTGTTTGGGGTGAATGATCCGCTTGGCGGCAGCCATGTCGAGGCGCTTGACGGCCATTCGCAATGCTTCGGCGCTCTCTGGTGTGCCGTTGGTCTCGCGAACGGCTTTAACGCGGGTGCGCAACTCGCTCTTTACGGCCTTGTTGCGCTCGGTGCGCTTGGCGTTGGTGAGGATGCGCTTTTTTTGACTTTTAATGTTGGCCATGGCTCGCTCACGCTACCAGCGTCTGCGAGCATCGCCCAACCCCCCACGCATACCAAGAGTAGAATTTGGCAGGTTTCAACCCAAGTGCCGTGGGGTGAAACAAGCCCTCATGGAACAGTCCACAATTCGCAACTTCTCGATCATTGCGCATATTGACCACGGCAAATCCACGCTCAGCGACCGCATTCTTGAATTAACCAACGCCGTCGAGGCCCGCGACATGCGCGCGCAGTATCTGGATTCAATGGATCTCGAACGTGAACGTGGCATCACGATCAAGGCTCAAAATGTGCGCGTGGATTGGAAGGGCCACACGCTGCACCTCATCGACACACCCGGGCATGTGGACTTCGGCTACGAAGTGAGCCGTTCGCTCGCTGCTTGCGAGGGCGTGGTGTTGGTGGTGGATGCCGCGCAAGGCATCGAGGCCCAGACCTTGGCCAATTGTTATCTGGCTTTGGAAAATGATTTGGAAATCGTGGCGGTGCTTAACAAGATTGACTTGCCGGCAGCCGACCCAGATCGCTTTGCGATGGAAATCGAAAAGGTGCTCGGCATCCCAGCCGAAGACATCCTGCGCATTTCAGCAAAAACTGGCTTGGGTGTGCCCGAGTTGCTGGATGCCGTGGTGGCCCGTATTCCGGCGCCACAAGGCGACCCCGATGCGCCGCTGCAGGCGTTGATTTTTGACAGTCAGTTTGATCAGTACCGCGGCGTGGTCTCGAGCGTGCGTGTGATGAATGGCCGTATGCGCAAGCGCGACAAGTTGCTGTTCATGCAGGCTGGCGCCGAGCACGAAGTACTCGAGATTGGTGCACGTCGCCCCGCCACCCAAGAAGTCACCGAGCTCGCTGCTGGCGAAGTGGGTTACTTGATTGCCGGCGTTAAAGATGTGGGCGAAGCGCGCTCGGGTGAAACCCTCACGCATGTCGCACGGCCGGCAGGTGCGGCGCTGGATGGTTATCTTGACCCCAAGCCGATGGTGTTTTGTGGTTTGTTCCCGATCGAAGCCGACGATTTCGAGGTGTTGCGCGACAGTTTGCAAAAACTCAAACTCAACGACGCGTCAATTTCGTACATGCCCGAATCATCCGGGGCGCTGGGTTTCGGCTTTCGTTGTGGGTTTTTAGGTTTGTTGCACATGGAAATTGTCAAGGAGCGCTTGGAGCGCGAATTCAACTTGGCCCTCATCGCCACAGCGCCATCGGTGCAATATCGGGTGTTGCGCACCGACGGCGATGTCGAAGTGGTCGACAACCCGAGCGATCTACCGGCCACGGTGCACATCAGTTGCATTGAAGAACCATTTTTCAAACTCAGCATCATCACGCCCAAGGACTACACCGGTGCGTTGATGGAGTTGTGTCAAAACCGCCGTGGTGAGATGACCAAACTCGAGTATCTGTCACCCGAGCGAGTAGAGCTGCAGTATCTCGTGCCCCTCGCCGAAGTGGTGGTGGATTTTTTCGACCAGATGAAGAGCAAGTCGCAGGGCTACGCCAGCCTCGATTACGAGTTGCAGGGTTATCGCGTGAGCGATTTGGTGCGAGTCGACATCTTGCTCAACGCGATTCCGGCCGATGCATTCAGCATGATTGTGCACCGCGACAAGGCCACCGACTACGGCCGGCGCATGTGTGAAAAACTCAAGGCGCTGATTCCACGGCAGATGTTTGATATTCCGATCCAGGCAGCAATTGGGGGCAAGGTCATTTCGCGCGAGACCGTCAAGGCCAAGCGCAAAGACGTGCTGGCCAAGTGCTACGGCGGTGATATTTCGCGCAAACGAAAGCTTCTGGACAAGCAAAAAGAAGGCAAGAAGAAGATGAAGTCCATCGGCCGCGTCGAAGTGCCCGGCGATGTGTTCATCACGGCGTTAAAGCTCGATGACTGACACCGCCATCGGTTCGCGCGGCATGTTCCGCTCACTTGGTTTTTTCAACGCTCGTTTGTATTTTGCTGGTTTGTTGTTTTCCAACATCGGCTCGTGGTTGCAACTCACGGCCACGTCGTATCTGGTGTATCGACTCACAGGTCGGGCCGCAGACCTCGGGTACACGGTGGCGTTTCAGTTTTTGCCCATGTTGTTTCTTGGCACGTGGGCCGGGTCGTTCGCCGACCGTTTTGATCGCCGCACGATCATGATCGTCACCCAGGTGTTGTTGGCTGCTCAGGCAATGGCGCTTGGGGTGTTGGACTTAACCAACAATATTTCACTGCCCGTGGTGTGGGGGTTGGCCTTGTTCTTGGGTGTGGTCGGGGCAATGGATAACCCCGCGCGGCGCGGGCTCATCACCGAATTGGTGCCAACCGCCCAGTTGAGCAACGCGATGTCGCTCAACACCACGGTGATGACGGGTTCACGCGTGTTTGGTGCAGCCTTGGCCGCCGTGCTGGTTGGCCCACTGGGCACAGGTTGGTTGTTCATCTTGAACGGGTTGTCGTATGGCGCCATGATCTACGGCATCGTCGGGTTGCGCTCGAACGAAATGGTGCCAGCCGTCAAGCGCCCAGCAGGTGGCCAGCCCGTGCGCGATGTGTTTCGCTACGTGCAATCCAACCGACGTTTGTCGTCAATGTTTTTTGCCTATGTAGTGGTGAGCACATTTGCGTTTAACTACAGCGTCGTGTTCCCCAAATTGGCCGACGTCAAATGGGGAAGCCCCGACGCCTTCGGCTGGCTGCTCACCGTCACGGGTATCGGCAGTGTGGTGGGTGCGCTAGCGACGGCACGATTGCAGATCGTGCCGCTGCGCTGGCTCATGTTCAACGTGGGTGTGCTGGGTGCAGCGAACGTGTCAATTGCATTTGCCCCCAATCTGTTGGTGGCGTTCGTCTTATGTGCGCCACTCGGCTTTGGTGGGGCAGCGATGATTGCCTCCGGCAATGCCATCAGCCAGCAAGAATCCCCACCCGACATGCGCGGGCGTTTGCTCGCCCTCACCGCCGTGGCGTTTCTCGGCAGCACGCCCATCGGCGGGCCAATCACCGGCTTGATTGCCGACTATGTGTCGCTCGAGTGGTCCATGGCCTATGGCGGCGTGTCATGCTTTTTGTGTCTGGCCGTGTTGGCCTGGCGCTGGAGGTAGTTGCAACCATGGGCACGTCAATCATGTGGTTTCGTCGCGATCTGCGACTGGCTGATCACCCCGCACTGCTGGCAGCACTTGCGCACGGCACCACCACACCGTTGTTTGTGCTCGACCCGCTGTTCGTCAAACGCTCTGGGGCAGCGCGGTTTGCATTTTTGCTGCGCAACATTCGCGCGCTCGATGCCTCGATGAACCGTGCCATCGTCGTGCGCCATGGCGATCCGCTCGACATCGTGCCGCGCTTCGTGCAGGAAGTCGGCGCCGACAAAGTGTTCATCAGCGCCGATTTCGCCCCGTATGGTTCGCAGCGCGACGCCGAGGTGGCATCGCGTTTGGCAGCCATGAAAGTCGAGCTCGTCGCTGTCGGCTCGCCGTACGCCGTCAACCCAGGCACGGTGCGCAAAGACGACGGCAAGCCGTATGCCGTGTTCACGCCGTTTTCGCGCGGCTGGGTGCGACATGGTTGGCCAGCGCCTCTGCCAGCGCCAACGTCGATGAACCTGCGCGGGGCCCCCGACATCAAGTGCGACGGCATTCCGCCCGACCCCGAACTCGCAGCCGAGCTGCCTGTGGCTGGCGAACCTGCCGCGTGGGATCGCTGGGAACACTTTGCTGGTGACGCACTGAGCCGTTATAAAGAGGAGCGCAACAACCCCGATCGGGACGGCAGCAGCAAGTTGTCGCCGTATCTGCGATTCGGTGTGTTGCATCCGCGTCAGTTGCTCGCCGAGTTGCGCCCCGACACGAATCAGGATGTGTATCGCAGCGAACTTGGTTGGCGCGAGTTTTATGCCGATGTGTTGCATCATCAACCAAGTACTACCTGGAAGAATCTGCAGCCCAAGATGGCATCGATGCCCGTTGATACCGACGATCGCGCCAAGCAGCGTTTTGCGGCATGGTGCGCCGGTCAAACGGGTTATCCGATCGTGGATGCCGGCATGCGCCAGATGTTGGCTACGGGTTGGATGCAC
>SYEA01000017.1 GCA_005800965.1 Actinomycetota bacterium
CGATACCGAGCGCTTCTCCTGGGGCGACTTCAAACGACACGTCCCAGGCGGCAACAATCGAACCGTTGAGCGGGCTTTTCGCTGTTTCGGGGCCCGGCCCAGTTGAGTTGATCACCGCGTCGTCGAACGGACCATAGACCTTGCCCAAGCCCTCTACCTTCAACAACCAGTCGGGAATGGCGAGTTTGGCGACATCAAAACGCCGGTCGGTAAATGTGTCGCTCATGTGGCAGGCCGCTGTCGTGCACACCAGTCGGTGTCGCTGCAGAGCCACGTGGTGGAGTTGGGGAGCGACACCAAGAAACTTTCGCTCTTTCCACACAGCGCACAACAGGCACCGTCAGAATTCTCCACTTCAAACGGCACATCCTCGAACGTCAGGGGCTCGACCATCGTGTACGGCGGAATTGCGTAGATACGTTTTTCCCTTCCGGCGCCGAACAGGGTGAGAAATGGCGCGTCATGTAGGCGCGGAATATCCCAACGGGGAATCGGGGTGGTGGCGACCACGTACCGCCCATTCACCAGACAGGGGTAACCAGTCGTCTGGGTAATGACGCCGTTGCGCACCTTGTCCTCGTACAGACTCAGCCACATGCGTGAGTAGTCGGCTTCGCCGTGCATTCGGGCGAGCTCGCGCATGTCACGTTCAACCCCACGCAACGGCTCGGGCACCGGCACCTGCAGGACAAGAATGCTTGTTTCATCGAGCCCGTCTTCGGGAATCCGGTGGCGACTTTGGGTGAGTGTTGCTTCGCTGGCAATCGAACTCTCGTCGGCACCAGTCGACGAAGTCACCAGGCGGCGGAGGTTCACGGCGTTGACGCCATCGTCGTCACCCTGATCGATGACCTTGACCGTGTCATCGTCGTGCACCACTGCCAGCGTTATCTGCAGCCCGCCTGAGCCCCAGCCACGGGCGACCGGCATTTCGCGCGAACCGAACGGCACTTGGTACCCAGGGATTGCGACGGCAGCGAGCGTGGCGCGGCGAATTTCGCGTTTGGCGAACTCGTCGAGCAGTTCAGTCGACTCGCGGTGGTCGATGAGGTCGCTAAGCGCCATCGTGTGCGCTCGCTTCGTTGCTTCGCATTTTGCGAACCGCCAGTTTGCGCTCGATCATCGAGCGAAAAGTCACGTAGTGCGGAAGTTTCAAGTGCTCCAGGAAGCCCGCCGAGTCGAGGGCATCGGTGGTGAGTAGCAGTGACTGCTCCAGTTGGGTCTTTCCGGCATCGCGATGGCAGGCGATATCCAGATTGGCCATGGCAATCGCCTTGCGTTCGTTGTGGCCAAAGCACAGTCCGTAGCCGACATCGAATCGCGTTCGGTCTTCGTCGATACCTTCGAGGTCTTCGATTGCTTCGACTTCGCTCACCCGGATGTGGGAGACGGTGACGACGTCGCCAGACACCGGATGACGCACGTTGAGCGGCAAAGTGGCGTGACGCACTTCGCCGAGGGTGACTTCGTGTAGGTATCCGTCTGGTCCGAGGATGTTGCGGTACCACTGATTGACGAGGGCCCCGGTGTCGGCGCGCGACATCGAACTCAGCAAAGCCGAGCGCGGTGCCGGCGGCCGCGCCGGCGTACGGGTGATGTCGAACGGCTCGGGGTCGTCGGTGCGGCGGCGATCAATCAACATGTCCATGTCCCGTAGCAGGTCGATGAGTCGACGCGGCGAGATCTCTTCAGCCGGCGGACTTTTTTCTTCGACGATTCCTCGTTCGGCCCCACGCAATTTTTCTGCCTCTTCACGGGCGTCAGCGTCGGCAGTGCGTTCCAGAAACCGCGCGGTGTAATCCACTGAACGCCCGAGCAATTGATTACCTGGAACACGCTGGAACGCGGGCACGATTCGGCGCATGACCTGGGCATCATCGACATCGGTGGCCTCGGAATAGGTGAGTCGCGGCAGGGTCGAGCGGTACGCACGCAGTAGGTGGACTGCTTCAGTGGCATCACCCTCGCTTTGGCGGATTGCCTTGCTTGCTAATTGGGGCTCCCACAGGCCCGCTTCGCCCATGACGCGGTCAACGAGCAGGCGCAGTTTGTCGAGAATCTGTTCTTCTTCGAGCCAATTCGAGTCAGACACGAGCCGCTTGGTTCGCACGAGTTTTTCGGCGGCACGAATTGCGTCGAGCCCGCCTCGTGCTGAAACGTATCCCATATCAGTTCTTGCCCGGTACTGAACCAGCGAAACTCATCGCCGCAATGTGGGTGGTGCGTGGCAGGCCAATGACTTCGCCAGTGGCCGACACGAGCCAACAGTCGATACCCATTGGCGGCCGCGAATTGGCCACCGACCGAGCAGCCAAAAATGCCGCACTGGCGCTGTTGACCGTGAGTGTGGTGCCACTGACAACCCCCGGACCACTCAGGCGCAATTGGGTGCTGTCGGGCAAAGGAGGAACAGCCGGAACAGTCGGAACATTCCATGCCACAACAAGTCGGCAGCCGAGCTCTGGTTGATACGTAGTGCCACGGTGCAAATTGAGTGTGGTTTCGTCGGTCGGCATGGCGTCGTGCATCACGAACTGGGCCTCGCGTGACGCCACGGTGCGTGCCCCGGTGATGGTGGCAATTTCTGCCTGCAACTCGGGCTGATCTGGTGCACACATCGTGGTTTCAATATCGGTGAGGGCGAGCATCGGCAAGCACAGAGCGGGCATCCGAGCAACAAGTTCACGGGGCAGTTGTGAGACACGACCCGGAAAGGCAAATGCCGTTAGCAACGCTCGAAAGACCAAGGTTGATTCTTTGGATGTAAGAGTGCTCAACCGCATGTCACTCAAACTCTTCAAAATTGACCCGCGTCGGTGCGAGGTCCGACCACTCGCGACGGGTGGAACTGTCGATGCGTTCGGTCGTCTCGTCACACAGTCGGCTGATGTTCTCACGAAGGAGCGAATATTCAGGTTCATGGGTTCGTGAAATGGCATCACAGAGAGCGGCAGCCAACGCAGCCTCTTTGTTTTCACCGCTCACCATCGCCCAACCGCGATGCGTGTCAATCAGCACTTCGCAGCGTGTTACGACCACCTCACCAAGATAAAAACGCTCACGGCACACGGGCTCACGCACTTGCATCATCACCAACCCCACCGTGGGTGGATGAACGATGCTGAGTGCCGCTGAAAGTTTTGGATTGGCTGCACAAAGTTCACCGACCTCAATCAGACGGTCGGGTGTCGCCTGCATCAACGCACTCGATAAGTGTGCCGACGATGTTGACATTGTTCCGCAAACTACGCAGGGTGAGTAAACAACAAGTTACGAAAGAACTAACGACACCCGTCAAGTAGACGCAAGGACGCGTGTGATCTCTGCGCCAAAATCTGCGAACGACAATCCGCTCGGCGTCAGGTCTTTACTTTGCTCGTCCCATCGGCGTAGGGCAACCGCCCGATCAGCAGCCGGATGCTTGCGGAAACGCACAATCTCTTCGGTAGTCATGGGGCCACCTTGCACCATCAGACTGCGCACCGAGCCCACCGAGAGCGTGGCAAAGTACGAACTTTCGACGGCACACAGGTACCGCTTGGCTTCGACATGCAGCGCGATTGGCGCGGTCACTGCCGGCGGAAAAAAGCGTGCCAGATATGCAGCCCCGGTCGACTCGTGTGAGTCATTTGAGGCAAGGTCGACGGTGCCATCGTTGCGCTCGAGTTCGAGCAGGTGCCCGATGTCGTGCAACAAGGCACCCACCACTAGGCCGTCGTCGGCATCTGCGGCACGCGCGAATCGTGCGCATTGCACTGCGTGTTCCAACTGGGAAACCTGTTCGTCGTATTTACTGGTGCCCCACTTTGCAAAAAGGGTTTCGATGTGGGTGACGATATTGATCATGATGGCACTGGCCGGCCGCGAAAGTCGTCAATCAGCGAAATCTGCACCCGTTCACCGTTGGTGGCTGCCGTGGCCAATTCGGCACGTTTCCGTGCGTAGTATGCCTCGCGCAGGTCACCTTCGCTGGCCGCGTTGTACGTGGGATACAGCGCCCGGCGATCGGACGTTGAGCGGTTATCGCCACTGCGATGTGGTGTTCTGGAGTGAAACCAGAGCACTTGCCCGGCTCGCAACGGCATCGCCTGCCAGGTGAGTGACTCGGCAACGGCTGCGGGAATACATCCCCTCGCATCGGTCGGGATGAGTTCGTGATGCAAACCAGAGACAAGTTCTAGGCAGCCATTTTCGGTCGTGGCATCGTCGATGGCGATCATGCACGAGACATGGTTGTCAATGAACGGATACGCGGGTGCATCTTGGTGAGGCTCCCAGCCTGCTCCGCCGGCCAGCTTGTAGTTGATTTTTTCCTTGTACAACACGGCTGACGTGCCCATGAGTTGACCGGCAATGTCGATCATCGCGCCCGCACAGAGCAAGGCCCGCAGCCCGGGGCTAAAGGGGGTGAAATATTCAGTGCGACAGCGACGAACACCAGCGTCGGTCAATTCATAGTGGTGCATCCAGTCGCCGCTATCTGACCAAGACTGCACCTCGTCTACCGCCTCACTCACTGCCGCGGTTTCGGCTTCGTTGAGCACCGCACTGAGCACCCATCCGTGGGTGTCGAAATGGGTTTTGCTGTCCGTTGACAGAGTCATCACCCGCATACTACGCGGGCAAAGTGAACAACCGATGAAGTCGACGTGCCACCAAAGTTCACGCAGGCTTACCAAGTAATACACCTCGAGGAAATGTTTTCGTAATGCCCCCAATCTACTTTTCTGCTCATGAACAAACGAAAGTACTTCCTCACCGTCCCATTCATCGTGCTGCCACTCGTTGCAAGTTTGACAGCAGCACCGAGCGCCGCAACGTCAACGCAGCCGGCAGCAGCGAAGCCTGCGAACGTCACTGGTGTATCTCTGCGACTTGCATCTCGCTATGACACGTTGGCAGGCGTCGGTGGCGCCGAAATTTCGGCGATGGATGCAAAGAGCAAGCGTCTGTTCATCACGAACGGTGTGAAGAATACGATCGACATCGTTGACATCAGCGATATCAAAAAGCCGAAATTGGTCAAAGCAGTCAGCCTGTCAGACAAGGGCGTCACCGGTATCCAAAGCGTGGCCGCACAGAACGGTTTGGTCGTCGTCGCAACTTCGGTCGGCGCAAAAACTGCAGCTGGACGCGTGTTCATGATGGACGTCGACGGCAAACTGCTGGCCTCGGCACCAAAAGGCGTGGCAGTCGGAGCACTTCCCGACTCCATCCACATCAGCCCGGACGGTCGCTATGTGTTGACCGCCAACGAGGGTGAGCCCCAGGACTATTGCAAGGTGAATGGCGTACTTACCGAAACAAGTGATCCGAAGGGCTCGGTGTCAATCATTGACACCAAGGCAAAGAAGCTCGTCGCCAAGACACTTGATTTTTCTGCCTTTGACAACCGCTTGAGCGGCATCATCTATGCCGGTGGTCGGGTGTACGGACCAGGTGCGACCGTGGCCCAAGACCTTGAGCCCGAGTACATCGCCATTTCCAAAGACAGCACCACCGCGTGGGTGACGCTGCAGGAAAACAACGCCATCGCGACAGTCGACCTCGTCACCGGTGCAATCATCGGCATCTCTGGTTTGGGTTTCAAGAACTACAACACTGATGCAACGGGAATCGACCCGAGCGATAAAGACACCCTGGCATCCGTGCGAGCGGTGCCGGCCTTCGGCATGTATCAGCCCGACGCGGTGGCTGTCGCCCGTCTCGGTGGTAACGACTACCTGTTCACTGCCAACGAAGGTGACGCCCGTGAATGGCCGTGCCTAATGGGTGGAACGAGCCTGACAGTCGCCGAAGCCGAAGACGTGCGGTACGGCGTGAACGGCACGAATGCTGCGTTGAAGACTGACGCAACACTCGGGCGTCTCAATGTCACACCATTCACCCCAGCCACCGTTACCGGAACCCTTGTGACTTCTAAAACGCCGGTCGCCGAGGCCTATTCGCTCGGTGCCCGATCCTTCACGGTGTGGAAAGCACCAACGTTCGACGGCGTGTTTCCGGCTGAGCGTGTGTATGACTCCGGAAATTTCATTGAGACCAAAGTGCTGGAAATCAACAGCGGCTTTTTCAATGCCGACTGGAGCACTGTCACCGGGACAGCAAACCTGAAGGACACCCGCAGCGACAACAAGGGCCCCGAGCCCGAGGGCATCGCTTTCGGTAAGGCTTTCGGCAAGAATTGGTTGGTCGTTGGTCTCGAGCGAGACGGTGGCATCATGTTGTTCGAAGTCAGCAATCCTGCTGCACCACAATTCGTTCAGTACATCTCGACCACCGATTGGCTCGGTGGCATGTTCAACCTCATCAAGCCGGCTGGCGACGTGTCGCCCGAAGGCATTTTGTTTATCGAGGCCAAGAACAGCCCGACCAAGAAGCCACTCGTCATCGTGAGCTACGAGCTTTCTGGCACGGTAGCGATCTTTGAACTCAACAACAAATAAGTCATACAACCCCCAAACAACAACCCCCAACCAACAAGGAGCACTAGTTCAATGAAAAAGTTTCACAAGGTTGTCGCCGCAATGGTGACAGTCATCTCGATATCGGCAATGAGTAGCGGGGCAGTCCTGGCGCTCAAAGCGGGTGACGCTTGCACCAAGGCACAACTCAAGAAAAAGAGTGGCACCTTGACATGCACGTTGGATCCCAAGACCAAAAAATACTCATGGGCAGCTGCCACGGCGGCTTCAGTCGTGGATAAAAAGGGTTGGCCAAAAGAATTGGTCGTAGGTGTCGTTCCGGCCGAGAATGCGGCAACGCAACTTGTGCGGATGAAGAACTTCCTGGATGTGCTTGGTAAAGAAACAGGGCTACCGGTCAAGTTCTATACGGCAACCGACTATGCCGGGATCATCGAAGCGCAAGTGGCAGGTCGAGTTGATGTGGCCTGGTACGGCCCATTCTCTTATGTGCTTGCCAAGGCTCGCGGTGGCAAAATCGAGCCATTCGCAGCACCGATTCCATCCGCTACTGGCAAGCCTGGGTACTACGCATACGGGATTGCCAAAGGCACGAATACTGCCGTCTCCACGCTCGCCGACTTCAAGGGCAAGAATGTCTGTTTCACCGACGCGGCTTCAACCTCGGGTTACCTGTACCCGTTGGCTGGTTTGCTGGCAATCGGGCTGCAGTCAAGTGACTACAAGTCCACCTTTGCTGGCGGTCACGACAAGTCGGTTCTGGCTGTGAAGTCGGGTCAATGCGACGTTGGCTTTGCCTACGACGACATGGTCGACGTCAACCTCATCGAAAAGGGTTTGATTGTCAAGGGAGACGTGAAAGTGGTCTGGAAGAGCACACCGATCGCCGGGTCACCAATGGCAGTTCGAGTTGACCTGCCGAAGTCACTGCAAACGGTAATCAAGTCGACGATCCTCGGCATGAACGTGCCTTCCTTTATTCAACGCGGTCTTTGTGCCACCGAGAAAGGTTGCTACATCCTCGAAGACAGTTCGTGGGGCTTTACGCCGGTGAATGACGCTTACTACGACGGCATTCGTCAAGTTTGCGAAGCTACACGCTCGAGCAAGTGTAAGTAACACCACACATGCAAGATTCTTCCACCAGTGGGGCTGACCCCCTCATCAGCCTCACTGGTGTTTCGAAGCGGTTTCCGAATGGGACCCTCGCGCTCGACAACGTTGACCTCAATATTCCCCGCGGGCAGTTGCTCTCACTGATCGGGCTTTCGGGCTCCGGGAAGTCGACGTTGATGCGTCACTTGAACGGGCTCCATCGTCCGACCTCTGGTGTCGTCAAGGTCATGGGTGTCGAGGTGTCATCAGCGTCAAATCGACAGTTACGCGGGGTGCGCAAAAACATCGGGTTTGTGTTCCAACAGTTTGGTCTTGTGGGTCGAGCGACCTGCCTCGAAAACGTTCTAACCGGCGCACTCGGGCGGCTCAATGGCCCGCGGTACGGCGTTTGGTCGTACCCAAAGCAGTTGCGCTCGGAGGCATTTGATCATCTCGAGCGCGTCGGGCTGGTGAACCAGGCCTACCAACGTGCCGACACCCTGTCTGGTGGTCAGATGCAGCGTGTGGCGATTGCGCGCAGCCTCATGCAACAGCCACAAATCATGCTTGCCGACGAACCGGTTGCCTCTCTTGACCCCGAGTCGAGCGCGCAAGTGCTCGACCTGCTTTTGAAGGTAGCGGTCGAAGAACAAATGACCGTAATCGTCACCCTGCATCAGGTGGAATTGGCGCTCGGCTGGGCGACCCGCATCGTCGGCTTGCGTGATGGTCGAGTCGTGCTTGATCGCGACGCCACGACCCTCAAACAAGAAGACGCAATGGAGGTCTACCAACGCGTCGACAAGAGTCTTGACCCAGATGTTGCGCGTCGCCCAGACGCTTCTGGGGTCACTCAACGTTCTGTGCAAGTCGCGCCGTGAGTGGCGCTCATGTTGAACCGTTGACAAAAAATCGGGTGGGGCAACCCAAGCAGCCGAAGAATTGGCGCAACCCGACCCTGTTGGCTATCACCATCGGTTTTGTCGCAGCGACCGCCTGGTCGTGGAACTTCATCGACATGACGCTCCTGACGCTGTTCGGCGGCTTCAGCGACCTGGGAAATCTCCTGGTCTACATGTTTCCGCCAATCTTTGATAATTTCCCCGAGGCCTTGCGGGCAACGATTGAAACGATCTGGATGGCACTCATCGGCACGACGATCGCCGTTGTGCTCAGTGTGCCACTGGCTTTTTTGGCTGCCCGTAACACGTCGCCCCATCCGCTGGTTTTTGCGGTCGCCCGGGGTGTCATCACTCTGACGCGTGCGGTTCCAACACTGGTGCTGGCAGCCGTATTTTCCATCTCGCTGGGTATCGGACCCTTTCCGGGAATCGTCGCGCTGGGCCTTCACTCGGTTGGCATGGTCGGCAAATTGTTCACAGAGGCAATCGAAAGCACGGAGTTTGCCCCACGGGAGGCGGTGTTGTCCACGGGTGCCGGTAAGTGGCAGACCATTCTGGCGACGATCATTCCGCAGATCATTCCGTCGTGCATCGGTACGGCGCTGTACCGGCTCGATATAAATCTACGCGAGTCTGCCGTGCTCGGGTTCGTCGGTGCTGGCGGCGTCGGATTTCTCATCCAGAGCGAGTTGCGTGGTCTTGACTACCAGCGTGCGATCAGTGCAGTGTCGGTCATCTTCATCACCATCACCCTGATTGAGTTGATTTCGACCCGTCTGCGTGCGTCGATCATCGGCGACCATCTGTCGACGCCGACCAATCAAAATGTCCGTTCGCTGGCCCGCATGGCTCGCGATCAGCGGCTCATTGAAGCTGCAATCTCGACCCGCCGCCTCACACCACCGTGGATCTACGAGCGAATTTTGCGAGTCGGCACCGGGTTGATGTTCCTGTCGCTGCTGGTGGTTGCGCTGATCACGATTGACATGCCGATCATTTCGGCATATAAGTACGGCGACGATCTTGTGCGCAGTATTGGGCGCCTCTATCCGCCGGACTTTACCTACGCGCGGGCCGAACTCATTCAGGGCATGCTCGAGACGACTGCAATCGGCTTTACCGCCACACTGCTCGGGCTCGTGGTTGCGATTCCACTGGGTATCTTGTCGGCGCGCAACATCATCCTTCGGCGTTCGGTGGTACTGCTTTCGCGCGGGGTGCTGCTACTGATTCGTGGGTTGCCTGAGTTGATTGTTGCAGTTCTTTTCGTTGCCGCGATGGGCCTTGGGCCAGTACCTGGAACTCTGGCGTTGACGATTGGTACGGCCACATTCATGGCCAAACTGATCGGTGATGCGTTGGAAGAAGTGCAGGAAGCGCCACGCGAGGGAGTATCCGCTACGGGTGCCACACGTGTTCAAGAATTCATATCGGCGGTGTTGCCCCAAGCCCTTCCCAATTTGGTGAGCCAAACGCTCTACATGCTTGACGTGAATCTTCGTTCGTCGACGGTGCTCGGCATTGTCGGTGGTGGTGGCATCGGCTTTTTGTTGCTCGGCTCAATCCGAGTGCTTGACGAGGCGACGGTGGGTGCGATCATCATCACCATCTTCGTGTTGGTCTACGCGATTGAGTTGCTGGGTACCTTCATCCGCTGGATGGTCGAGTAGTCACCACTGATTTCGCCAACTGACACGGGTACTTAGCCGCGCCGTTCCCAGCAGCCCTTGTGCCAATGCCGGCGCAGGTCGGGGGCGTCACGCGGTACGCACACAACGTGGCCGGTGCCCTTGGCAATAGTGCGGTGGCACCCCGGGCAAACGTATTCTTTGTGCGCTTCGTACGGCTGCACGCGCCGCACTTCGACGGGCCCGTACAGGCCGTCCCACATTGATGGCGTGTTGGTCGAGCGACGGCGAGTCACGCCAGAAAGGCCCAGACCACAAGAGCGCTGATGACCGTCAATGCACCCACGATGACGGCATAGTCAAGCGGAGTCGCTTTGTATTTGCGGTGCGGATCGAAACCCATCCAGTAAGTATCGTCGGTATATGGCCGATATCGAAGTCACACGGGCCGATGCCATAGCGACGGTCACCCTCAATCGCCCGCACCGCAAAAATGCCGTGACGGGTGACATGTGGGCCCAACTTGCTGAAACTTTCCGCAGCCTTTCTGCAGATGCCGATATTCGTTGTGTTGTCATCACCGGCGCAGGTGGCGAGTTCTGCTCGGGTGCCGATCTGGCAGCACGAGAGGGCAGCGGCCGCCCCGTGCATCAACTGGCGGCGATGCGCTCGGTCAACGATGCTGCACTTGCGTTGCATCGCATGCCCCAGCCCACCATTGCCAAAGTGCGCGGTGTTGCTGTTGGTGCTGGCTGCAACATGGCGTTGGGTTGCGACTTGGTGGTGGCGAGTGAGAATGCTCGATTCAGCGAAATTTTCGCCAAACGCGGGTTGTCGGTCGACTTCGGCGGCACCTGGTTGTTGCCACGGCGAGTTGGTCTGCACCGTGCGAAAGAATTGGCTTTGTTCGGCGACATTATTTCGGCTGCTGACGCCAGCGAAATGGGGCTCGTTAATCGTGTGCTGCCCGACAGCGAACTCGATGCGTTCGTCGATGGTTGGGCACGTCGCCTTGCTGCAGGGCCGCCGATTGCGCTGGCACTCACCAAGCGGATGTTGAACAACGCGATGAACGTGACGATGGAAGAAGCGCTCGACGACGAAGGCGCCGCGCAAACCGTCAACTTTGGCACCAAAGACACGATTGAGGCAATGTCGGCCTTTACCGAAAAGCGGGAGCCAAAATTCAAGGGCTACTAATCGGGTTCGTGGCGGCCTTGTCGCTCGTTGCGCCGTTTGTCGACGAAGGTGACGGCATCGACGAAGAAGGTGGCACTGAGACGTCCGAGCTGCTCATTATCGAGTCGGCTGTTACCACTGTGCCGGCGTCGTGCATCACCCCCGTGCCGTTGCGCAGTGTGTTTGTCGGTGAAGTAGCGCAAATTGAGGCGAACTTCGTGCTGTATGAAGTGGTGTCAGAGCGGTACGGCACCATAGCCGAGTTGCTGCGTGATGGCGTGTTAACCGTGCGGTACCCAATTGATGACGTGAAGTATCTCGCGACGGGTGAACGCTTCTTGGTGGGTGCTGTTGCTGCACTGTCGGGAATTCGTGGCGACACGCCCGTGCTCGAGTCGAAAGTGCGTGTGCAGCCCGACATGTTTGGTGGTGACGCAGTTGCAGCGGCGCAACGAGTGTCGTGCCCCGACTATCGCGACCCAGTGCGCACGTTGCTCGTCAACGGCGACTCGATTGACACCGGCATCTTGCGGCCGCTACTGGGCGATCGGCCGGGGCTCTTGCGCGTGGCGCTGGTGCCGCTTGGCGTGGGTCTGGGCTTGTTGTTTTTGTTGGCAGCGACGCGTTATTTGTTGACCGGTGCTATCCGCGGAATGCGGAAGTAGCCAGCCCGCGCAATTCGCCCACTGCGTGCCCGAGGCCCTCTTTGTCGCGAAAGAGCGCGCTGCCAGCAATCAACACGTTGGCACCAGCGCTAGCCGCACCTTCGATGGTCGTCGGCGAAATGCCGCCGTCAACTTCAAGGTCGACGGTGTCGCTGCGGCCGGCGCGATTGATCATGTCGCGCACGATGCGAATCTTGGGTTCCATCGTCTTGATGTACGACTGACCACCGAAACCTGGGTTCACCGTCATGACCAACACCAAGTCGACGAGGTCGAGCACGTTGGCAATTTCGTCGGGCGCAGTTGACGGGTTGAGCGCAACGGCAGCAGTGGCGCCAAGTTCGCGAATATTGCCGAGTGTGCGGTGCAGGTGGTCGCAGGCCTCGGCGTGCACGATGAGGCGTTGGCAACCCGCTTCGACATATCGCTTGGCCATCACATCGGGCGTCAACACCATGAGGTGCGCTTCGAACGGTTTCTTGGTGAGGTGCCGCGTCGATGCAATTACATCAGGCCCAAACGTGAGGTTGGGCACGAATTGCCCGTCCATGACATCCCACTGAATGAGGTCAACGCCAGCGGCATCTAGTGCGGTGATTGCTTCACCGAGTTTGGAGAAATCCACGGGCAACACCGACGGAGCGATTTGCACAGGCCGCATGCTGTTTCAAGCCTAGGGTCAATAGCCGTGACCAGCCCCGAGACCTCTGCAGTTGTCGGCGATTCGCGTCAGTTGCAGATCGAACGTCTCGTGGCTGGTGGCGATGCCATGGCTCGCGATGCCGATGGGCGGGTGGTATTTGTCGAAGGTGCTCTGCCAGGCGAGATCGTAGACGTGGAACTGATTGTCGTGAAACGCGATTTTGCACGGGGGCGTGTGACGGGCATCGTTGCGCCATCACCACAGCGGGTGCCGCCGCCGTGTGCACACGTGGCCGATGGTTGCGGCGGTTGTGACTGGCAGCATCTGGCGGCCACAGCCCAACACGATGCCAAAGTCGAAGTTGTTCGCGAAGCCTTCGCCCGCACCGGACGATTGCCTGATGTTGCCATCGTGCGTGGGGCCGCAGTTGCCCACGATGCACTACGCACCACGGTGCGCATGGCGGTGACTGGCGACGGCAAACTTGGTTTTCGTCGTGCAGCATCACACGACGTGGTGGGCATCGAGCGATGCTTGGTGATGCACCCGCTGTTGGCCCAACTCGTGAGCAGCATCGGCGTGCGTGGCACGGGCGAAGTCACGTTGCGTTGTGGTGATGCCACCGGTGAGCGTGGCGTGTGGTCGCACGATCGGGCCCGGCTGCTCGGGTTGCCTGCCGAGGTTGCGGCCGGTGCGAAGGCAATTGTGCACGAAGAAGTCGCCGGCGTGCGACTGCAGGTGTCAATGGAGTCGTTTTTTCAGGCCTCGCGTGAGGCTGCTGAATTGTTGGTCGAATCAGTTGCCCGCGCTGCACACGGTGCCCTTGACGGCTTTGACGGCCCGGTGGTGGATGCATACGGCGGGGTGGGGCTCTTCACCGCAACTGTCGTGCCAACTGGTGTGCAAAGTGTGGTGGTGGAATCAAGCGAGTCGGCGTGTGCCGATGCGTATGCCAACCTGCGTGGCCACAGTGCCGAAGTGGTGCAGGCGCGCTTTGAGCATTGGGTTACTCAGCCAGCAGGTTTGGTGATTGCCGACCCCGCCCGCAGCGGCTTAGGCAAGCCGGGCGTGGCAACGATTGTCGAAACACGTGCACCACGAGTGGTGCTCGTGTCGTGTGACGCTGTGGCTGCCGCACGCGACGCGCGACTGTTGGTGGATGCTGGGTACCGACCACTCAGTGTTGAAGTGCTGGATTTGTTTCCGCACACGCACCACACCGAAGTGGTGGCGTCGTACGAACGCAGTTAGTTGGTGCCCCCCCTCGGATTCGAACCGAGGACCTGCGGATTAAGAGTCCGATGCTCTAACCAACTGAGCTAGAGGGGCATCATTATGGAAATTGCAACGCCCGAGCCTAACTCGCACGCAGCTCTGGGCTCCCAGCGTGTGTGGGGCGCACTCGTTTCCGAATACGCCCCACCGCACTTCTGGGGTGGACGACGGGGCTTGAACCCGCGACCTCCAGGACCACAACCTGGCGCTCTAGCCAACTGAGCTACGCCCACCATGGGCACCCCAGTCTGCCACGGGTAGAGTATGGGTACACACCTGTTTGGAGCTGATAACCATGCCAGCGGCTGATAAGACGCTGACGCAATCCCTAGTCACTCGGGCCAAGGAGATCACTGCCCGCGAACTACAGGTTTACGCCGAGCGCACCAAAGGTTCCCAAGCGGCTAACGCCCGCGCCCGCAAGTCGATGCCCCTCGGCGTGCCATCCAGCTTTCAGGACTACGACCCGTACCCGATCGTGTTGGCTCGCGCCCAGGAGTACTGGTCCGTTGACGTCGACGGCAACCGCTATGTGGACTACAACATGGGCTTTGGCGCGCTGTTCGCCGGCCACATGCACCCAGCCGTGCGCAAGGCCGTGTCGGCCCAGCTCGATGACGGAACATTGTTTGTCACCCCGTGCCCAAGCAACGCCGAAGTGGCCGAGTTGCTCGCCGCACGTTACGGCTTCCCGCTGTGGCGCTTCACCAACTCTGGTACCGAAGCCACGATGGACGCGTTGCGCGTTGCACGTGCCGCAACGGGCCGCGACAAGATCGTCAAGGTCGAAGGTGGCTATCACGGCCATCACGACGAAGTCATGGTGTCGATGAAGCCGTCACTGGATGTGGCCGGCCCGGCCGACGCGCCGTATTCGGTGGCGTCATCAGCAGGCATCACCAAGGGCGTCGTGGGCGACACCATCGTGATCCCGTACAACGATGCCGAAGCGCTCGAGCGCGCGTTGCGAGGCCGCGACGTTGCTGCGTTCATCGTCGAGCCAGTCATGCAAAATATCGGCATCTGCATGCCGCAAGATGGCTACCTGCAGGCCGTGCGCGAGATCACCAGCCGATACGGCACGTTGCTCGTGTTTGACGAAGTCAAAACCGGCATCACCGCTGGTTGGTCGGGTGCTGCTGGGGTCTTTGGTGTCGAGCCCGATTTGGTTGCCCTCGCCAAATCCATCGGTGGCGGCCTGCCGCTTGGTGCATTCGGCGGCAAGCGCGAATACATGGACGAAATCACCGAACGTCGCGTCGTGCACTTGGGCACCTACAACGGAAATCCGCTGTGCATGGCTGCGGCTAAAGCGGTGCTCACCGAAGTGTGCACACCCGAGGCAACGCGCGACGTGATCGCCCGCAACCACGAACTAGTCGAAGCATGTCGCTCGGTAATCTCGCAGTATTCGGTGCCCGCCAACGTGGTGGAATTCGGTGCCAAAGGCTGCGTTACTTGGTCGCCTGAACCAATCAAAAATTATCGCGATTACAAAGACACCGATCTTGACTTGGCATTCGCTCAATGGATGCATGGCATTAACCGCGGCATTTTGTTGCCACCTGGTTTGGACGAGCAGTGGCTCATCTCGGTGATGCACACCGACGAGGCTGCAATGACATATGCCGGCGTGTTTGCCGACTTCGTCGAAGAACTCGTTCGTTAGTTTTCACCGTCGCCGGTGGTGAACGCGTCGCCCAAACTTGGGGTAATGATGTGGCGCGGGCTGTTGCGGCGGTGCCCGCACTGCAGCAATC
>SYEA01000147.1 GCA_005800965.1 Actinomycetota bacterium
GCGCCGAAGCCAACGAGGCGGGTATCAAACTGGCGCGCAAGTTTGGCGGGCGAGGGCGTCACAAAGTGGTGAGCATGCTTGGAAGTTTTCACGGCCGCACGCTGGCAGCGCTGGCAGCAACAGGTCAGCCAGCGAAACACGAACCGTTTCAGCCGATGCCCGAGGGCTGTGTGCATGTTCCATTTGGTGACATTGCCGCACTCGAGGCCGTCGTTGACGGCACCGTTGCAGCAGTGCTGGTGGAGTGTGTGCAGGGAGAAGGTGGCGTGATACCGGCCACCAACGAGTGGCTGCAACAGGTGCGCCAGTTGTGCACCGAACGAGGTGCACTCATGATGATCGACGAAGTGCAAACAGGGTTTGCGCGCACAGGTGACTGGTTTGCTTTTCAACATGCTGGTGTGCGACCGGATGTCGTGATGTTGGCAAAGGCAATGGGTAACGGAATGCCAGTTGGTGCACTCTGGGCGCCACGTGATATCGCCAAAGTGTTCGTGCCTGGTGATCACGGCAGCACGTATAGCGGCACAGCAATTGCCACCGCAACAGTGTGTGCCGTGATTGACATCATGCGCCGCATCGATGCACCGCGATTAGCGCGCGAAAAGGGTGAGCTGATTACCTCGCAGTTGCAGCGCTTGACTGCAGTCAAGTCGGTGCGCGGCCGCGGTCTCTTGCTCGGCGTCGAGTTGGGCGAAGGCGTTGATGCCAAAGCAAAACAAGCAGCGATGCTTGAGCGAGGGCTGGTAACCAACGCAGTTACTGCCACTGCATTGCGTCTGGCCCCACCCATCACGGTGACGGCTGACGAAATCGGCGAAGCAATGACGATTATGACGGAGGTGCTGGCATGAGACATTTTCTTAACACTGTGGATCTGAGCCGCAACGAGTTGGCTCGGGTGCTGGAGCTTGCAACCCATCGACAAGAGTCACTGGGTTGGCCATTGGCCGATTATGGCGTGGCGCTCATTTTTGAAAAACCGTCCAATCGCACCCGCCAGTCGATGGAGATGGCAGTGGTGCAACTGGGTGGACACCCAATATTTACCCGCGGCGAAGAGGTTGGGTTCGACGTGCGCGAAAGTGTCGAAGACATCACCCGCATCATGGCCGGATATCACGCAATGATTGCAGCACGAGTGTTTGACCATGCGGTGCTTGAACGCATGGCATCAATCAACTCGGTGCCGATCATCAACATGTTGAGCGATGTCTCGCACCCACTGCAGAGCCTGGCCGACGTGTTGACCATGCGCGAAGAGTTCGGTTCGCTAAAAGGCAAGACCGTTGCATGGATTGGTGACTACAACAACGTGGCTCGATCGTTGGCTGAAGCCTGCGCGTTGGAGGGCATGCATCTACGGCTGGCAAGCCCGCACGGTTATGGCGCAAGCGATGACGAGTTGGCTCGCATTGCTGCACTTGGGGCAGCCAGTGTCGAAGCGTTTGATGAAGCACAAGCGGCAGCGGTTGGTGCCCATGCTGTACACACAGATGTGTTCGTGAGCATGGGGCAAGAAGCCGACACCAATCAGCGCCTCAAGGATTTTGCCGAGTTTCAAGTAAACGAAATGATGATGGCGGTAGCCGACCGCTCGGCAATCTTCATGCACTGCTTGCCGGCGCATCGTGGTGTTGAAGTGGTGGCCGAAGTGATCGATGGCCCCGCCAGCCGCGTTGAGCGCCAAGCTCACAACCGAATGCATGCGGCACGCGGACTATTGGCGTTTTTGTGTGAGGCAAACGACATTACGAAAGGTGACACCAAATGACCAGCAAAGTACAGCGACAGCAAACCATTGCGCGCATCATCGCCGAACAAGCAGTTACCAACCAACCGATGCTGCTCGAGTTGCTCGATAAAGCCGGCATCGAGGCCACGCAAGCCACCGTGTCGCGCGATCTCGAAGATTTGGGCGCGGTCAAAGTGCGCGTGCGCAAAGGTGAAGCGGCATATGCGATTCCTGATTTCGCTCCAGACCGCCTCGCGCCACAGGACCAACTGCGTCGGGTGCTGTCGGAATGGGTGGCCGAGGTGGAGTACAGCGACCCGATGGTGATTATTCGCACCCCGCCAGGTTGTGCGCATGTCGTGGCCTCAGCCTTGGATCGCTCACGCATCAAGGGCATCGTCGGGACCGTCGCTGGCGACGACACGTTGTTTTGTGTGGCTGAAGCAAAGTATGGTGCCAAGCGTCTAGCGACCGACTTGCGAGTGTTGGCTGGGTTGTCTAAGGCTGCGCGATGAACGACAAACATTTGTGGCACGGGCGCTTCAACGAAGCACCCGCCGAGTCGCTCATGGCCTACACGGCCAGCATTGGTTTTGACCTGCGACTGTGGCGTGACGACATTGCTGGGTCAGTTGCCCATGCGCAGATGCTGGGGGAGTGCGGGGTCTTGCCGCGAGTAGACAGCGACACCATTGTTGCCGCGTTGCGCCAAGTGGAATCCGAGTTCGCCAACGGAACGTTCGTTCTGGTTGCCACCGACGAGGACATTCACACTGCAATCGAGCGTCGCGTTACGGAGATTGCCGGTGCTGTCGGCGGCAAGTTGCACACTGGTCGCAGTCGCAATGACCAGGTGGCTACCGCACTGCGTTTGTTTGCCAAGCGAGAGTTCACCGCCACTGCCCATCGAGTGCTGGCCCTTATCGATGTGCTTGACCGTCGGGCCGACGACGCGGGTGATGCGTACCTGCCCGGCTACACCCACATGCAGCGCGCCCAGCCAGTTTTGCTGTCACATCACCTGCGCGCTCATGCCTGGGCATTCACGCGCGACGTGGGGCGTCTGGCTGATGCCTGTGTGCGGCTCGATGTGTCGCCGCTTGGTGCTGGTGCACTTGCCGGTACATCACTACCCACCGATGCGCGTGACGCCCAACAGCGTTTGGGTTTTGCCGATGTGTTCGCGAATTCACTCGATGCGGTAAGCGACCGCGACTTCGTTGCTGAAGGGCTCTTTGCACTCACGCTCATTGGGGTGCATCTCTCACGACTTGGCGAAGAGTGGGTGTTGTGGACATCTGAGGAATTCGGCTTTGCGTCGCTGAGCGACCAACACGCCACTGGTTCGTCGATGTTGCCCCAAAAAAAGAATGCCGATATTGCCGAGCTGGCCCGCGGCAAGGCAGGTCGAGTCATCGGCAATCTGACTGGCCTGCTGGCCACTTTGAAGGGTTTGCCGCTGGCCTACAACCGCGATCTGCAAGAAGACAAAGAACCACTGTTCGACTCACTTGACCAAATCAACCGTGGCTTGGTGGCGCTCAGTGAGATGATCGCTGCCGCCACGTTCAACACCGATGTAATGCAGCAGGCTGCCGATGCACCAGTGCTCGTGGCCACCGACGTTGCCGAGTGGTTGGTGGCGCGGGGTGTGCCATTCCGTGATGCTCATGCCAAGGTGGGTGCACTCGTTTCGCTTTCGTTGACGACCGGTGTGCCACTGGTTGACTTAGTGCGCCGCGACCCGGTACTTGGCGCAGAGGCCGCAGCGCTGTTTGCCTCAGGGGTGGCGGTGCAGCGTCGCTCGAGCCATGGGGCTGCTGGCCCGTCAGCCGCGGTTGCGCAGCGAGCAGAACTGCACCGTGTGATTAGCGCCTTGCAGAAGCGCTTGCTATGACCATGGACGACCAGGGTCGCCCCGAGCCCCAGATTGCAGCAGGGGAGCGCGAGACACTCGTTTCGTACTTGGAATATCAACGAGCAACACTCGAGTGGAAAACACGCAACCTTGACGAGGCACAACTAGCGCAAACCATTGCGTCGAGCACGATGACCCTGGCGGGTTTGTTGAAGCACATGGCGTTTGTAGAGGATTACTGGTTTACCAGTTGGGTGTATGACTTGCCGCGAGTTTCCCCGTGGGCCGAAGTTGACTGGACCGCAACTCCCGATTGGGAGTGGGAGTCGGCCACCTGCGAGCCAGCCGAAGTAGTTCGCGCACAATGGCAAACTTCGGTGGAGCGCTCACGAGGTGCGCTGGATGCCGCACTGCAAGCTGGCAACTCGGCCGACCCACTCGGCACGCTGACCAAGCGTGCCTGGCCCAGCGGTGAGCGTCCGTCGTTGCGCTGGGTGGTGGTGCACATGATCGAGGAATACGCCCGCCACAACGGGCACGCCGACATCTTGCGCGAAGCCGTGGACGGTGAGGTGGGCGAGTAGTCCGGAAGTTATTCCAGGGTGCCGTACGAGCCAACTGCGCCACTGCTGCTACCGACTGCATCCAACGAAGTGGCCAGATCAGCCAGAAACTCGCGGTAAGTCTGGGCATGAATCGCATTCACGGTGAGATGGATGGATGGTGGGGGAGTTTGACGATCGACA
>SYEA01000148.1 GCA_005800965.1 Actinomycetota bacterium
AAGTTTGCACACCACCGTCATCGGCCCAGATGGCAAAACCATCGAAGTGCAGATTCGTTCGCGTGACATGCACCAACGCGCCGAATGGGGAGTGGCATCGCACTGGGCATACAAAGACGCGGCAACGCCACAAGAAGTGGAATGGCTGAATCGCATCATCGACTGGCAGGGCGAAGTGTCTGACCCGCGTCAATTCTTGGAGGGCTTAAAGACCGACTTGGAGCAAGACGAGTTGTTCGTCTTTACCCCCAAGGGTCGTGTGGTGTCATTGCCATTGCAGGCCACGCCGGTGGACTTTGCCTATGCCGTGCACACCGAGGTGGGTCATTCTTGCGTCGGTGCGCGAGTTAACGGTCGACTCGTGGCGCTGAATTATCAATTGGCTTCGGGCGACACGTGTGAGATTCTTACCTCGAAGGCGCAAGGCACCGGGCCCTCGCAGGGCTGGATGGAGTTCGTCGCCTCGACTAAGGCCAAGAACAAGATCAAACAGTGGTGGACTCGCGAACAACTCGAGGACATGGTTGATGAAGGCCACGACGAGTTCGTCGAAGAACTACGCCGGGTCGGGTTGTCGATGCGGCGCATGGAGGGCTCGCCCGAGTTGGCGGCTGAAGTTGCAGCACTGGGCCATGGCGACCTCAACGGTTTGCTGGCAGCAATCGGGCAGAAGAAGGTTCCGGCGCGAGCACTCGTGGCACGGCTGGTCGAGGCATTGCGGTCACCAGATTCGTCGGGTGAACTCGCAGCGATGCCGGCTATGCGCACCCGATCCAGTGCGGCGCGAGCGAAGAATTCGGTGTACGTCGAAGGGCTCGACGACATCTTGGTGCGGCTGTCAAAGTGTTGCACTCCGGTGCCAGGTGACGACATCATGGGCTTCATCACGCGCGGTCGCGGGGTGACCGTGCATCGTGTGGATTGCGCCAATGCGTTGTCGCTCATGAGCGAGCAGTCGGCGCGCATCATTGATGTGGAGTGGGCAGGGCTGTCCGCCGACGACACTTTCGTGGCTGCCGTCGAAGTCGTGGCCCTCGATCGCACGCGACTATTGCGCGATGTCGCCAATGCCCTGTCCGATCAGCGCGTCAACATCGTTTCGTGCACCACCCAAACTGGGTCAGATCGCGTAGCGAGGATGCGATTTGAGTTCGAGTTCTCTGACCCCAACCACCTCCAGGCGATGTTGCGCATCATCAAGAACATCGACGGTGTGTATGACGCGTACCGCTTGTTGCCTGGCGCACCAGACACAGCGGATATCGGTTCTTCGCATCCCTCTGCGAACTAACCTTGGCTCGTGCCGTCGTTTGCTACCAGCCCAGGCACCCGTGACATCCTTGCCCCAGAGGCCCCGCGATGGCGGCAGTTTCAACAAACGTTTGCCGACGTCGTCGAGTTGGCGGGTTTTGCGCACATCATTCCGCCAATGTTTGAAGACCTCGGAGTGTTTTTGCGAGTGGGCGAAACCACGGAAATCGTCACCAAAGAAATGTACGACTTTGAAGACAAAGGTGGCCGCCGAGTGGCGTTGCGGCCCGAGCAAACTGCCAGTGTTTGTCGGGCATTCGTAGAACATCGACCGGTCACCCCATGGAAGGTGTGGTACGCCGGCCCGAATTTTCGCTACGAAAAACCACAGCAGGGTCGCTATCGCCAATTCGACCAAGTAGGTATCGAGGTTCTGGGTGTTGACGACCCGCAACTCGATGCCGAAGTCATTGGTTTGGCCGTCGAGTTTTATCGTCGCCTCGGTTTGCGGGGTGTGCAATTGTCGGTCAACTCACTCGGTGACTCAGGTGATCGAGATCGTTACGCAGTTGCTTTGCGCACGCACTTTTCAGCCAACATCGACGCACTGTCGGCTGAAAGTCGCGCCACGCTCGAGCGCAATCCACTGCGAGTTCTTGACAGCAAGCGAAGTGAAGACGCCGCGTTGATTGCTGCAGCCCCGAAAATGGCAGATCACCTGAGCGACCAGGCAGCTGCGCACTTCGTAGATGTGCAATCGTCGCTGTTGTCGGCTGGGGTCGGCTTCGTCGTTGACGACCGCTTGGTGCGCGGTTTGGATTACTACCGACGCACCACTTTTGAATTCGTATCCACGGCACTGTCGGCAGCCCATGTTGCAATCGGTGGCGGTGGTCGGTACGACGGCTTGGTGGCCGAACTTGGAGGGCCAGACACGCCAGGTATCGGCTTTGCGCTTGGACTGGATCGCACTCTCTTGGCTTGCGATGCCGAAGGCGTGTTTGCGCCGCCGCCTGGGCGGGTGGATGTGTTTGTGGTCGACGCCACGGGTGGCACACATGCCGGTGCGGTGTGCGCCGAATTGCGCGCTGCGGGCATCGGCACCGATCGTGCCTACGACGCCCGCAGCATGAAGGCACAAATGAAATCCGCAGATCGCGCCGGAGCCCGCTTGGCAATCATCATCGGTGAAGATGAAGCGACAGCCAAGACTGCAATCATCCGTACCATGGAAGGTGGTTCGCAACACGTCGTGCAACGAGATGCTCTCATTGCACAAGTGCGCCAAGCGTTGCACGGCTAACTTGTAAGACCACATCTGTATGACCACATCCACCACCCTGCGCACCCACCTCTGTGGCCAACTCAATGCATCCCATGTCGGTACCACGGTGACCTTGGCAGGTTGGGTGTCTCGCCGTCGCGAGCATGGCGACAAACTCGCATTCATCGATCTGCGTGACTTCTCGGGTGTCACACAGTGTGTTATCGACGACGGGGCCGATGCTCGCAGTGAATGGGTCGTGCAGATCACCGGCACGGTGACGACGCGCCCTGCCGGAACGGTGAATCCCAACTTGCCGACTGGCGAAGTTGAGCTCACCAATTGCACGTTGACGGTGTTGAATTCGGCTGAGCCGCCACCGTTTCCCATCGACCAGCGCGCCGATGATGTCGACGAAAACATTCGATTGAAGTTCCGATATCTCGACGTGCGTCGCGAACGCATGCAACGCAACCTGCGCTTGCGGGCCAGCGTCAACTCCGCCATTCGTACGGCGATGGAGAGTCAGGGTTTCGTTGAGGTCGAAACCCCACTGCTCATGCCGTCGACACCTGAAGGTGCGCGCGAGTTCTTGGTGCCGTCCCGCAAGGAACCCGGTTCGTTTTATGCCTTGCCGCAATCGCCGCAGTTGTGGAAACAGTTGCTCATGGTCGCGGGCATGGATCGTTACTACCAAATTGCACGTTGTTTGCGTGACGAAGATCTTCGTGCGGATCGGCAGTACGAGTTCACCCAACTCGACGCCGAGATGAGTTTCGTTGACAAAGAAGACGTCTTGAGCGCCATCTCGCAGGCGGTGTTGGCCGCCGCCCATGCAGCCACGGGTGTCACACCACCACCGATCGAGCAAATCACCTGGCATGACGCCATGAATCGTTTTGGCACAGACAAGCCCGACTTGCGGTTCGGGCTCGAGCTCGTCGAGCTCACCGCGGTGTTCGCCGCCACCGAATTCAAGGCCTTCGCTACGGCCGGATCAATCAAGGGGTTGTGCGTAGATGCCGCCACGTATCCCGACGCTGCTGCAATGGGTCGCAACAAACTCGACCAACTCACCGATCGAGCCAAACAAAGTGGGGCCAAGGGCTTGGTGTGGATGAAAGTTGGCGACGGCGGGGCACTCGAGTCGCCGGTGGCCAAGTTTCTCTCTGATGCTGAAAAGTCGGCGCTTGTTGCGGCGCTTGGTGCGACCACCGGTGACTTGCTGTTGCTCGTTGCCGATGAGTGGAGCACCACTTGCGGCGTGTTGGGCACGTTACGCAACGACATTGCTCGACCGCCCGTACACGAAGGCCCGTACCGATACGTGTGGGTGGTGGACTTTCCTCTCTTCGTCGGTGTGAACCCAACGACCAAGAAGCCACAACCTGGTCATCATCCGTTTTGTCATCCACACCCGGACGACTTGGCCAAAATGGAAACCGACCCACTCAATGTGCGCGCGCTGGCTTACGACCTCGTGCTCAACGGGTGGGAGCTCGGTTCGGGTTCGATTCGAATCCACGAGCCCGAGTTGCAGCGGCGCGTGTTTCAACTCTTGGGCATCGATGACGAAACGGCCGACCGTAAATTTGGTTTCTTCTTGCAGCCCTTCAAATATGGTGCACCGCCGCACGGTGGGTTTGCCTTCGGTATCGATCGTCTGGTGGCCATCTTGGCTGGCGAAGAAAACATTCGCGAAGTCATCGCATTCCCCAAGACGCAATCCGGTCTTGACCCGATGACCAATGCGCCTGGCCCGGTTGAAGCCAATCAGTTGCTTGAACTCGGTTTGCGAACCCTGCCCAAACCAGCGAACTAGACGCCAGCGGTGGATTTATTCACGCAGGCCGCGCTGCAGGTGCTGCGTGATCAGGCGCCGCTGGCAGCACGGTTGCGCCCGCGCACGCTCGACGACATCGTTGGTCAATCCCACCTGCTGGGTGCTGATGGCCCGCTACGCCGATTGATCGAGTCAGATCGGCTGAGCTCGATCATCTTGTGGGGCCCGCCAGGCACCGGCAAAACCACCATCGCCGAAGTAATCGCCACCGTGACCAGTCGTGAGTTCGTGCGACTCTCGGCGGTGACATCGGGGGTCAAAGACGTGCGTGAGGTGATTGATGCAGCCCGCGATCGACTTGGCCAGAACGGTCGACGCACCATCGTTTTTGTCGATGAGATTCATCGCTTCAACGCGACTCAGCAGGATTCGCTGCTGCCTGCAGTTGAGGCTGGGCTCATCACACTGATTGGTGCCACGACCGAGAACCCGTTCTTCCAGGTGAATGCGCCATTGCGCAGCAGGTCAACATTGTTGCGGCTCGAGGTGCTGTGTGATGACGACCTCGGCAAATTGTTGGAGCGCGGCGCAGCAGTCGAATCGGCAACCTTGGCGCCGGAGGCCTGCGCACTCATCGTGCAACGATGCGGGGGAGACGGCCGTCAGGCGTTGACGTCACTCGAAGTTGCCATCGCCTTGGCCAAAGATAAACAGGTTTCGTTGGCCCACGCCGAAGCCGCATTGTCGACCAGTGCATTGCGTTATGGCCGTGACGACCACTACGACGTGGTGTCGGCACTCATCAAGAGCATGCGGGCTTCTGATGAACAAGCGGCATTGTTCTGGTTGGCGCGCATGATCGAAGCCGGTGACGACCCGCGATTCATCGCCCGGCGCTTGATCGTGTTCGCCAGCGAAGACATCGGGCTGGCCGATGCGACTGCACTCGGTGTGGCCATCGCTGCGGCCAGCGCCGTCGAACACGTCGGGTTGCCCGAGGCGCGCTACAACCTGGCGCACGCCGTAATGCATCTGGCTGGTGCTCCAAAGAGTCGGGGTGTCGTCGAGGCCATCGATGCGGCGCAAGCAGCGTTGTTGGGTGGCGCATCAATCGAAGTTCCGCGACATCTACGCGACGGGAGTTCGCCGCACGACTCAGTGATACCGCCGCGCCGATACGATTAGAGCACTCATGTTTCGTCGTCTTTTCTGGTTCGTGCTCGGTGGCCTTGCTGCGTTGTTCGGTTACGGATGGCTGCGTCGCCAGGCCGATCAATTGGCCACCAAAGAGTCGGTCGATCAATTCATTGACGGTCTCGTTGACCGGGTTATCACCGTAAAAGACAAGGTCTCTGACACAGTGAACGGCGCGACGGGCAGCAAACGCGACTCGACGAGCGACGACCTCTTCGAGTAAGCCGATGGCCCGCGCCGATATCAAAACGGCTGACGACCTTCGCCTGGCATTCGTTGGTTTCTTTGCTGATCGACAGCACACAGTGGTGCCGTCGGCAAGTTTGATTCCGTTTGATCCAACGATCATGTTCACGGTGGCCGGCATGGTGCCGTTCAAGCCGTACTTCGTCGGCGAAGAAACCGCCCCATTCAATCGTGCAGTGAGTGTGCAGAAGTGCGTTCGGGCAGGTGGCAAGCACAACGACCTTGACGATGTAGGTCGCACCAAGCGGCACCTCGTGTTCTTCGAGATGCTTGGCAACTTCAGTTTCGGTGACTACTTCAAAGAACAAGCCATTCCGTGGGGATGGGAGCTCGCCACTGAGGTGTTCGGTTTTGACGGCGATCAATTGTGGATCACCGTGCACGAAAGTGATGACGAGGCTGAACAAATCTGGCACGAAGTGGTTGGGGTGCCGATGTCGCGCATTCAACGGCTCGGAGACAAAGATAATTTCTG
>SYEA01000149.1 GCA_005800965.1 Actinomycetota bacterium
ATTCCGCACGTCACCGACGAGATCAAGCGCCGTATTCAGCGCATCACCACTGAAGATGTCGATGTCGTGATCACCGAAGTCGGTGGCACCGTGGGCGACATCGAGATTCTGCCGTTCTTGGAGTCCATTCGTCAGTGGCGCAACGAAGTGGGTCGCGACAATGTGTGTTACATCCACGTCACCCTGGTGCCGTTCATTGGGCCAAGTGGTGAGCAGAAAACCAAGCCCACACAACACAGCGTCACCGAGTTGCGCAGTCGAGGTATTCAACCCGACGTAATCGTGTGTCGTAGCGACCAGCCGCTGTCGGATGGATTAAAGCGAAAGATTTCAGGTCAATGCGACGTACCGATACGCAATGTGATCAATGCCGCCGACGTGGGCAACATCTATGAGTTGCCGTTGATCTTGCACGATGAGGGTCTTGACACCGTGGTGTGCGAGACCTTGCGCATCGAGCGCGAGCTTGACTTGTCGCCATGGCAGGCGTTGGTGGCGCGCGTTGAAGCAGCCACATCGCCCGTACGCATCGGCCTCATCGGAAAGTACGTCGATTTGCACGATGCGTATTTGTCGGTTGCCGAGTCGCTGCGTCACGCCGGGTTTCATCATGGGGCAAAGGTAGAAATCGAATGGATCCAGGCCGAAGAGGTCGAAGGCCTGCTCGCGGATGATCGCATGACCAGTTTGGATGGCATTGTGATTCCGGGTGGCTTCGGGCCGCGTGGTGTTGAAGGCAAAATTCGGGCGGCTGGATACGCGCGTGAACACGGTGTGCCGTGCTTGGGGCTGTGTCTCGGAATGCAGGTAATGACCGTGGAGTTCGCGCGTAATGTGCTTGGGCTCGATGATGCCAATTCCACCGAGTTCAATCCGGCTACACCGCACCCCGTTATTGACTTGATGAATGACCAACGAGAAGTCACTGACAAAGGCGGCACGATGCGACTCGGTGCTTATTACGCCGTGTTGCAACCAGGATCAAAAGTGTCAAAGGCTTACAACGAGCCGGTGGTGAGCGAGCGGCACCGCCATCGTTATGAGTTCAACTCCGCATATCGGGCACGCTTCGAAGAAGCCGGATTTTTGTGCAGTGGCACTTCGCCCGACAAGCGTTTGGTCGAGTTCATCGAACTCGAGGAGCATCCATTTTGGGTCGGCACGCAGGCGCACCCCGAGTTCAAGAGTCGCCCCGATCGAGCCCATCCGTTGTTTCGTGACTTGATTGGGGCTGCGCTCGAATACCGAACTCACCGCTTGGGTGTCAATCAGGTGAATGCTCAGAGCGGGGCAGTGGAGCACGCGCGCTGAGTCGCGCCGCGATGCCCAAACGCCCCAGCGGCCCCGTCGGGGGCTTCGTCACAGAGTCGATCAAGGGCATCCATGACTGGGCACTGTGGTCGTTGGTGCAGGGCAAGTTCACCGGGCCAGACGGCACGACATTTACCCGGAGTTTTGTCACGTCGCCCGGGGCGGTGGGTGTGGTGGCGTTGCAAGAACACAGTGCTGCACAGGCCCCCCGCGTGGTGCTCGTGCGCCAGTATCGCCCGGCCTTGCATCGCCTCACACTCGAGCTGCCGGCCGGCATGCGTGACCAGCCAGAAGAACCCGCACTGGAAACCGCCCAACGTGAACTACGCGAAGAAGTCGGCTTGACGGCCCGCGACTGGACGCGTCTGGGGTGTCATGTATCGGCACCTGGTATTTCCAACTCGCAGGTGGAGCTTTTTTTGGCCCGCTCACTCGAGCAGGTGGAGCTGGATCGCCACGGCCCCGAAGAACAACACATGACGAGTGAAGAAGTTGCCCTGCCCGACGCGTTGGCGATGGTGGCAGATGGCGTCATTGACGACGCCAAAACAGTGATTGGGTTGCTCCTCACCGAGCAGCTCCTGCGCCGAGGATAACGCGACGTGGCGCTCGAGGCAGCCGAACGGTTCTTGGCGTGGCTACAAATCGAACAAGGTCGAGCTGAAAAGACCATCGAGGCCTATCGGCGTGATTTGCGTGACTACGAAGACTGGTTGGCCACTCGTCGCGTTTCGTCACTGACCGCACAGAGTCGAGATGTTGAAGCCTTCGTGGCCTACCTGCGTAAACACGGCAAGGCGGCTCGTTCGGTAGCGCGTCAATTTGCTGCCGTGCGAATGTTGCACAAGTACCTAGTGGTTGAAGGTGAGCGCGATGACGACCCAGCAGCGTTGGTCGACGGCGTGAAAGTGCCGAGTGGTCTACCCAAGCCGTTGCGCGAAGACGACGTGACGCTGTTGATTGCCGCAATCACTGGTGATGATTCGTTCGCCCGACGTGATCGTGCCTTGGTGGAGTTCTTGTACGCAACCGGTGCCCGTATCTCTGAGGCGTGCGGGCTGTCATTGGGTGATATCGACATGCAGGATTCACTCGTGCGGCTGTTGGGCAAAGGTAACAAAGAGCGCATCGTGCCGTTCGGGCGCAGCGCCCACGCGGCCCTGAGCGACTGGTTCGACGAAGGTGGGCGCGCCATGCGTGTGCCCAAACGATGGAAGTCACGCGACAACTCCGATGCCGTGTTTCTGGGGGTGCACGGCACGCGCTTGACGCGCCAGGCAGCGTTTCACATCGTGCGCAAATATGCAGCCCTTGCCGGAATCAAGGAAGAGGTATCACCGCATTCACTCCGCCATTCGTGCGCCACGCATATGTTGGTGCACGGGGCCGACCTGCGAATTGTGCAGGAATTGTTGGGCCACGCTTCGGTGAGCACCACGCAGATCTACACCAAGGTCGATGACGAGTTGTTGGTCAGCGTGTATCGCGAGTCGCACCCGCGCGCGGTGCGACGATGACATCGCCATGGCATTTGGCCAAGCGCCTGGTGGGTGCAGTCGTCGCACGGCCGCTGCGCAGCGCCGAAGCGAACGAAGTGGCTGAGATCCTGACCCCGACCGAGTTGCATCTGTTCGGGCAACTCACTACACCTGATCAACGACACGCACTGCACGTGCTCGGGCGCTTTGACGCCTTTGTTGCCGAGGCTTCGCATGTGGCACCACCAGTTGTTGCTCGGCGGGCTGCACTATTGCATGACATTGGCAAAGTGCAGGCGCCACTAGGCACAGTGATGCGAGTGGTGGCAACGATCTTCGGCCCGCGCACGCCAGCGTTTCGTCGCTATCACGAGCACGAGACGATTGGCGTTGCAATGCTG
>SYEA01000150.1 GCA_005800965.1 Actinomycetota bacterium
ACTGTCGAGATGGCGACACCCATGACGGTGAGTGCGAGTCGGCGCACAACGCCGTTCATATCAAATTGCTACTAGACGCGTTCAATACGTGTGACGTTGTATGAGTCTCCGACAGAGTTCTTGGCAAGGCCAGTTACGCCACGCTTGGCCACCTGCAAACTTGGCATCAACCACAGCCAGTCGCTGGGTGACTGCTCGGAGAGCAATCGGGCCGCTGCGCGCAATGCGGCCGTGCGTTCTTGGGGCTCGGCTGCGGCACCGGCTGCGGCAATCAAGTCGCGATACTCGGCGTTATCAAAGCGAAAGTAATAGTCGGGGTTGGCATAAATCGCCATGTCGTTGCGCTCAATATGACACACGATGGTGAGGTCATAGTCGGCTTTGGTGAAGACGCGATCCAACCATTCTTCCCAGGTGACCGGAGTAATGGTGACGTCAAAGCCAACTTTGCCGAGGGCGTCGGCGATGAACTCGCTGGAATTGGTGGCGTAGTTGATTGGCGGCACATCCAAGGTGATTGGAGTGCCTGCCACAACACCTGCGGCAATGAGCGCTTCGCGTGCGGCACTCTCGTTGTATGGCGCAACATCGGTGAGATCTTCAAACCACGGGTCGGTTGGTGGCACAAAGCTGCCGATTTCGGTGCCGTACCCCGCCCATGCGACATCGATGAGGGCTTTTTTGTCGAGTGCTTGGCGCACCGCAGTGCGCACCTTGATGTCGTTGAATGGCGCACGGGAGTTGTTCATGCTGAGGGTGACTTCGCAGTTGGTGGTGCCGCTCAGCACTGTGAGGTCGTCGCGTGATTGAAAGACCTTAAGTGTTTCGGGCGACTGCACGGTGGTCATCACATCGATGTCGCCGGCCAACATGGCGTTGCTCAGAGCCGCCGTATCGGCGAAATATCTGAAGACAACGGTTTGGGAATCGCCTCGTCGGCCCCAATACTTTTCGAATCGTTCAAGAGTGATGCTGCTGCCTTTATCCCACTTGGCAAACACGTATGGCCCAGTGCCATTCGCAGTACTGGCAAAGTCGGTGGTGTCTTGTTTGAAGATGACACCGCCTCGTTGTGTGAGGTTGTAAAGCAGGTCGTTGTCGCGTTCGCTAAGTGTGATGGTCACAACGTTGGCATCGGCGGTGATGGTCGAGACTTTTGCAAATTGGGCAAGTTGCACAGGCAAGACGGCGGTGGATTCGTCATCGAGAAGTCGCGTGAGGCTCCACACCACGTCGTCGGCCGTCAATGATTGACCATCGTGAAACTCTGCGTCACGCAACACAAATGTGTAGGTCAGCCCGTCGGTAGAGACTTCGAAACTCTCTGCCAAAGCTGGCTCGATTGCGCCGTCATCGACGATGCGAACGAGACCTTCGTACACGTTGTCCAACAGCACCTGAGGAATTGCTTGGCCGGCCGTGCCACTGATATCGAGGTTGGTGGGTTCAAACGTGAACCCGAGTGTGACTTGGGATGCAGTTGCTGCAGGTGCGCAACCCGCCGCCAGTAGGCCAGTTGAGCCAAGTACACAGGCAAGCGCCAGCGCCAGTGCGGAACGCTTCACGGAATGTTTTGCGTTGTGTTTCACGGTGCTTTTCATGCTGGGTGAAGTCTAGGAAGGTACTTGTGGGGGCATCTACGCTGACAGCAGGGCAACTATGGCTGAAACACTCAACGAACAAGAACAACTGATTGCCGACCTGTTGGAGGAAGCGCACGCATTGCGTATGAAATATGAAGAGTTCAGCCTGTACACCGAGTCAAAGGTGGCTGAGTTCGTCATCGCCCGTAAGACCCTCACCGAGGAACGTGATCGTGCGGTGCACCACCGCGGGCTGGCCGAAATGGACCTCGAAGTGCTGCGTCGTCGCCAAGAGCAGTTGCATGAACAGCTCGTCAAAGCGGTACGCCAGCGTGATCGAGCCCGTGAACGAGTTACTGCACTCGAAGCATCACGTGCGGTGCGCTTTGCAGTGCGGCTGCGGAAACTACTTCGACGCTAAGAATTGAGTAAATAGCCCAGACCATTCGGGTTGCCAGTCGTGAGTCCATTTGGCGTTGGTTACAAGCTTGATGTCGCCGTCGTTGGCGCGAGAAAATGTCTCCACTGAAAGTTGCGTGCTCGGAAAGACGATTCCTAAAGAGTTACCGCCAGCCAGCGGCACGACCGTATCGAGATCGCCATGCACATGCAGCGCTGCAACTGGTCGCGTCGGTGAGCATGAGTCAATCATCATTGAGCCAGCCGCCACGCCTATTGCGGTGATGCGTGATGACAGTTCGCACGCCAAGCGGTACGCCATCATGCCACCGTTGGAATGGCCAACCACCCACACCCGATCGGTATCAATGTCATACTGCGAAATCAGGCTGGCAATGAGTTCCTCAAAAAAAGCCACGTCGTCAACAAGGTTTAACGATGCAAATGGGCAGCATGTTCCAGCATTCCACGACTGGGGCAGGCCTTGCTCGGCACCGGTGCCATTGGGGTACACCACCACTGCATCAAGATCGTATGCATCGAGTGAGTTTTCGATGTCGGTGAAGCCGCCCATCGCCTGAGCGTTGCCCCCAAAACCGTGCAGCACGAACAGCAGTGGTGCAGGTTCGCCGTTAGACAAATCCGAAACCAAGTATGAGCGCACTCGGCCATCCGCGGTGGTGATTGAGCTGAATCCTGGTGGCACCACACCCGCCGTGGTCGGTTGCGTTGCCGGGGCAGTTGATGCCACGGCGGTGGTGACGGCTGGCGCGGTCGTGGCGCCCGCAGATTCGGTACTTGTGCCAGCGTCTGTCGCCGCGCAACCGCCGAGAACCATCAGTGCGGCAGTTATCACGAGTGAGGTCGCGCGACGCATCATTACCTTCATTGTGGCAGCACTCGGTAGTGTCCGCTCGTGGCAATCGGCGAATCCAAAGACGCCAGCAGTCACACGGCTGCTCGCAATAGGGCAGCAGCAAGCCGGGTTCCGGACCCCGCTGATCTAGAACGGGTTCGCCGCGGTCATATCGCTTCGTTGTCGTCACCCACCATCGAGTCGTCTGCTGGTCGTGCGGTGTTCAACATGGGTGCCTACGACTTTTTGCGCACGGGTGAACCGTCGCCCGAGACGGTAAACCCCAACTTGTGGCGGCACGCCACGTTGAATGCTCATCACGGTTTGTTTGAGGTGATTGCGGGTGTGTGGCAGGTGCGCGGTTATGACATCTCCAACATCACATTTATTCGGGGCGTTAAGGGCTGGATTGTCATTGATCCGCTCACCAGCGAATTCACGGCGCACGCAGCACTCGGGCTCATCAACCAACATGTCGAACAGCGTCCAGTGACCGCAGTGATCTACACACATTCGCACGCCGACCACTTTGGTGGAGTCTTGGGTGTGACCTCGCGTGAAGAGGTGGATGCGGGCAAGTGCCGCATCATTGCCCCGGAACATTTCTTGCGCGAGACCGTCGGTGAGAACGTGATTGCCGGGCCGGCGATGGCGCGACGTGCGACTTATCAATTTGGTCCACTTTTGCCAGTTGGCCCCCGCGGCCACGTGGATTGTGGGCTTGGCATCGCGGTGCCCACGAGCCCACCAACTCTGTTGGCGCCAACCGAGGAGATAACCGCCACAGGACAAGAACTTGTTGTTGATGGAGTCCGCGTGGTTTTTCAACTGACACCAGAGACCGAAGCGCCGGCAGAGATGAACTTTTATTTCCCCGACTTGCGGGCGCTATGTATGGCAGAAAATTGCTCACACACCATGCACAATCTGGTGCCGATTCGCGGTGCGCTGGTGCGCAACGCGTTGAACTGGTCAAAGTACATCAACGAAAGTTTGCTGCTGTTTGGCGGCGATGCTGAGGTGCTGTTTGCTTCGCACAACTGGCCGCGGTGGGGTGGGGCAGACCTGCGCGAGTTTTTGGTGTTGCAACGTGATCTCTATAAATGGATGCATGACCAAACCATGCGCCATGCCAATCTGGGCCTTACCCCACTGGAGATTGCCGAGACACTCGAGTTGCCTGCAGAATTTCTGGCCCACGAGCACACTCGCGGTTTTTATGGAGACCTTGTGCACAATGCCAAGGCCGTGTATCAGCGCTATTTGAGTTGGTATGACGGCAACCCGGCAAACCTGCACAAGTTGCCACCAGTAGAAGTGGGCCGGCGATATGTGGCGCTAGCCGGTGGCGCCGATGCACTCCTTGTGCATGCGCAAGAGGCGTTTGATCGTGGCGACTACCGCTGGGTTGCGGAAGTGGTGAATCACTTGGTGTTTGCTGACCCAACCAACGAGGCCGCTCGCCACCTGCAGGCCAACGCCCTCGAGCAGATGGCATATCAAGCAGAGTCGTCGACGTTTCGCAATGCCTATTTGATGGGTGCTCAAGAGCTTCGACAAGGCCCACCAACAAACCGCAACCCCAACGTGCGGGCACGCGGGCTAATTCGAGAAATGACGATTGAGCAGGTGTTCGATGCTTTGGCCGTGCGGACGATGTCCGAACAACTTGGCGGTGTGTCGTTGGCCATCAATTGGGTGTTTACCGATTTGCGTGGCACAGCGGATGAACATTGGACACTTGGAATATCAAACCGCACCATGTATTGCTCTCGAGGTCGACACGCAAGTGGTGCAAGTGCAACCGTGACCATGTCACGATCGACGTTGCTGGATGTAGTTGGTCAGGAAACCACGTTTGTTGACGCAATGTCGGGCGGGCTCGCAACAATCGAAGGTGATGCGGGTGCGCTCATCACCGTGTTCGGCAACCTCGACAAGTTCTCCATGGGCTTCGCAATCGTCGAGCCGTAATGACGGGCCGACGATTCGCGCGTTGAGCCGTAACCTCAGGGGCGGATGGCGTAGAACGCATTCACCGAATGTTCGACATCCAAACGCTCGAACGATGTAAAGCCCGCAGTTTGCGCCATCGACTCGGCGGTCATCTCCGATAGCCCTAGCGTGCCGAGCCCGGCCCCGTCAGGGGTTGACAGTGACGACGACATACACGACAAAACGCTGATGCCGTACATGAGTGAAGCCATCGGGTTTTTCTCGGCGTTCATCACAAAGCTGTCGTGTGCCTTGATGTCCACCAGGAGCCACACGCCGTCGTTGCGCAGTGCGGCCCGAATCGCCTTCATCACCACAAGCGGATGCGTCATGTCGTGGATGCAATCAAAGGTGCACACAAAGTTGACGCTGTTGTCAGTGGGGAGTGGCTCGACCTGTGGGTCGGCGAATCGTGCGTTGGTGAGACCAGAGGCGTCAAGACGTTCGTTGGCACGGGCCAAGGCGTATTGCGAAATGTCGTAGCCCACGAAGGTGCTATTGGGAAACTCAGCGGCCATGCGCAACACCGCCCCACCAGCACCCGAGCCGACATCAGCAACCGTGGCGCCAGCACGCAGCGTGTCGATTACGCCAACTGCGGGCAGCACGAGCGGAATGAGGTTGGCGTTGTTCCACGGCTCGAAACTTCGTTCAATACCAATTGCGCCGTCAGGGCCGTGACTGTCGTAGTTGTGCCCGATGCCCGTGCGAAATGATTCGGGCATGCGCTTGAGCGATTCCATGGTTTGCGGGAGGCGATGAAACATGCCCATGCCGAACGCTGGGTGCGACTCGTCGGCCAGCACGGCTATCTGCTCGGGTGAAAGATAGAACGTGTCGTCGTCAAGTTGGGCCGGTTGCGAACGCAACGACGAAAAACTTATGAGCTTGGCTGCTGCTTGGTTGTAGGCCCATTCGCGCACCCAGCGCTCGCGCAACCCCGTTGCTGCGGCGAGTTGCGTGGTGGTGAGTGGGTGCGGTGCTGCGGCCATGGCGCGATACAAGCCCAGGTGGTCACCCAGGTGCACCATGCCCGAGGTGACTGCACCTTCCAATTTGGTGAAAAGCAGGAATGAAAAAAACTTGAGCTTGTCGGGGTCGATGCTCACGCCGGCAGCCGTCAACTATTCAGTGATGGTGCGACGCGGTGTCCACACGAAGTAGTTCCACACCCAGTCGGCAAAGATGCTGGTTCGGTTGCGCCCACCCGAGAGATACGCCAGGTGTAGTGCCAGCCAGGTGAGCCAAGCGAGGGTGCCTTGAAAGCGCAACCATGGGCGCACCTCGACCACTGCTTTGCGCCGACCGATGGTGGCCATTTGGCCTTTGTCGCGGTACTTGAACACTTCGAACGGCTCTTTGCGTTCGCGGCGCAGTAGTTGGCGTGCAACGTGACGACCCTGCTGAATGGCCACTGGTGCAATCATCGGCAGTGGCTTGCCTTCGGCGTCGGCGAAATTGGCAGCGTCACCGACCACCCACAACGAGTCGTCGAGTTGCAGTTGCGGGTTGACCTTGAGTCGGTTGCCACGGTCAGACTCGCCGAGAAACTTCCAATGTGGTGGTGCCACCACGCCAGCGGCCCAAATACGGGTACCCGCCACGAGTTCTTCACCGCCTTTGAGTCGCAACGATTGCGCAGTGGCCTCGACGACGGCTGCATCAACACGCACGCTGACGCCCATTTTGATGAGCGCCTTGCGGGCGTGCTCGCTGGAACTGGGTTGAAAACTTGGCAACAGTCGCGGGCCAGCCTCGAGCAACGTGACGGTGGCCTGTGGCGCAATGTGTTCAAACTCGCGCTTGATTTCACCCTGCAATTCGCGCACGGCCCCGGCAAGTTCGACACCAGTGGGGCCACCACCGACGATGACCACGTTCAGGCTTTCAATCGGAAGCACACCGTCTTCGACAGCCTCGTAGGTGCGCAGCAGCGAACGTCGAATATCGCGCGCGTGCGCCACCGACTTCATCTGCAATGTGTGTTCGGCAACACCAGGAATACCGAAGGTGGTGCCCTCTGAACCCACTGCCAGCACTAGGTCGTCATAAGCAAGCGTCTTGCCGGTCGACAGTGTGAGCGTTTTGGCGCCAGTATCGACGTTCGTGACTTCGGCACGAATGAATTGCACCTCTCGATAGGCGGTGCGCACCGGAAACGCGATGTCGTCTTCGGGCAGCGATGCGGTTGCCACCTGATACAGCAGTGGCGAGAACAACTGATACGGGTTGCGATCGATGAGTGTCACCGAATAGGCAGGCGATTTACGAAGTTTCTTTGCACACGCCAACCCGCCAAACCCAGCGCCGACAATCACCACGTGCTTTTTGGGTGGTGCCGTGCCGAACTCTCTGAGCATGTCTTTAATCTACGATGCGCCGCCATTGCACTACCGTTCGCAGCGTGGGTTTACTTGCTGGCACAGGTCTTTTGCACAACAAAGTGGCCGTCGTTACGGGTGCCGGCAGCGGTCTGGGGCGCGAGTACGCATTAGCCCTAGCCGCCCAGGGTGCGCGTGTTGTGGTGAACGATTTTGGGGCTGCAGTGACCGGTGAGCAACGCTCCCCAGGTGCGGCAGGGCAAGTGGTGAGTGAAATCGTGTCGCTGGGTGGTCAGGCCACTGCCAACACCGCCGATGTGTCGCAGTGGGGTGGTGCGGAGTCGATCATCGACACAGCCATCACCTCATTCGGGCGGCTCGACATTGTGATCAATAACGCCGGCATCAATCGCCCATCGTCACTGGTGGATTTGTCTGAACACGATGTGGATTCGCAGTTGGGCGTGCATCTCAAGGGCACACTCGCGGTGAGCCACTTTGCTGCTGCGTATTGGCATCAGGCTGGTGTGCAGCCGCATCGCACCATCGTGAACACCACATCAGCCGTGGGTTTGCATCCGACTGCTGGTGGCGGCGTGTATGGTGCGGCCAAATCGGCAATCGCTGCGCTCACGGTGAGCCATGCACAGGAACTTGCCCGCTTGGGTGTGCGAGTGAATGCGGTGGCGCCGTGTGCCCGCACGCGAATGGTGAAAGAGTCGCCGGCGGTCTTGGCGCTCATGCCCGACGCAACCGGCTTTGATCGCCACGCACCCGAGCATGTGGCACCACTTGTGGTGTATCTGGCCAGTTCGTTGTGTCGGTTTACCGGTCGGGTGTTTGCGATCGAGGGGCCAGATGTAGCGGTGTATTCCGCCGTTGGCGTGGCACAACATTGGTCGACCACCGGGGCCTGGAGCGTGGAGGCGTTGGCTGATGCATTGACAGATGCCGATGAGCAGGCACAACAGCAAGCATTCTTTCCGGGTGGTGTGGTGGAGCACAAGACCCCGCCTGGGCGCACGTTGCGCACGCTGCAGTAGTTGGCGCGCTCGGAGGG
>SYEA01000018.1 GCA_005800965.1 Actinomycetota bacterium
AGTTCAACAGACTGAAACTCAGGAAACAGCATCAGCAGCAAACGAACGCGTGTACTCAACCTCAGCGGAATATACGCAGTACTCGGCGTACAACTTGGTGCGCCCGATGGCCTGCACTTCTTGATGGCGCGGGTGATCACGCCAGGTCTGGTGAGCCACGTGGTCAGCAAACAGCACGATGGTAACTCGCTCCCCGTCAGCGGCAGCAAAGGTCTTTTCTTCAAGGAACCCTGGAACCCCACGAGCAAGTACCGAAGTCTCCTCGGCAAGTGTGTTGTACAGATCCTCAACTCCAACATTTAGTCGGCTACGAAAGACGGTCAGAATTGGCATTAGCGGTCACACCACTCACTTCGAGCCACATGCACCATCACAAGTCGTACCGATACACGTTGGTGTTGCGCTGTTTGAATCCCAGACGTTGATACAAGCGATTCGCCGCCTCCCGACTAGGTCGAGAGGTGAGATCCACTGTTTTGGCACCGCGCCGCTTGGCTTCGGCAAGCGCCGCGCGATTCAATGCGTCGCCCACGCCTATGCCGCGGGCTTGGTTGTCAACGACAACGTCTTCAATCCACGCGCGCACACCAGTCGGAATCCGAAATATTGCCAAGGTAAGCAAACCAACTATCTCTTGACCGCTGCGCGCAGAAAAAAGTACCGTCGTATCGCTCTCAATAACTTCTTCCAATTCTTGTGCCGAAATGGGTGCACTCGACGAAGAAAGCTGCGGAATCAGCCGATGGCATGCAGCCAATACATCTGCCGACGCCGACATCACGGGCGTCACTTGTATCGCCGACATGTTCACTTAACTGTACCTTTTGCTCAGATAGCGTTCGGTTCGCAATGGCGATTCCTGCGTCCGTGAACTGGCTGTCAAAACCCACCTTGCGGAATCCCACTTTTGTGAGCGCGTTTACCGGCTGGAACGACGCGGCCGATGCGGCCTCAAGCGCTGTTCGCCACCTCATCGATGGATGGGGCGCCACACCGCTGGCCGAAATCAGCCCTGAGCCCTACACGGACTTCGCCACCATTCGGCCGCATGTTCGACTTGGAGATGCCGGTGAGCGACACATCATGTGGCCCACCGTCACGTTGTGGCATGTGAGCGGTGCAGGTGGCGATGTGATTCTTTCACTTGGCCCAGAGCCAAGTCTGCAGTGGCGTCGCTTCGCCGGTGACCTGTTGGCGATCGCCGAACACTTCGGTTCAACACTTTTCCTTACCTTGGGGGCGTTGCTTGCCGATGTGGCACATCGTCGGCCGGTGCAACTCATAGGTACTGCCACTGACGCCGACCTGATTGAGCGCTTTGATTTGCGCCGTTCTCGTTATGAAGGCCCTACCGGAATCATCGGTGTGTTGCACGACGAATTTTCACGGGCGGCACTTCCCTCAGCATCACTTTGGGCAGCCGTGCCGGCGTACGCCTCGCAAGTACCGTCACCTAAGGCGTCACTGGCGCTCATGCGACGTACCTGCGAAATGATCGGCACACCGGCGCCGGTTGCTGCAATTTTGCATCTGGTGGAAAATTACGAAGAACAGGTCAACTCGCTGGTCAACGACGATGAAGACCTCGTGGAGTATGTCGAGCGACTAGAAACCGCCACAGACTCGGGCATGATTCTGAGCGACGAAGTGAATGACGATCAACTGCAATTCGAGTTCACCAACGAAGCATCTGATGAAGAGGCAGCAGAGTTTGTTGACGAAGTCGAACGTTTTTTGCGCGAACAAAACTCCGACTAGGACGCTTAAGTAACTAACTGGCCCACAGGCAGTTCCCTATTCCGCAGGCGTACCGCGCCACATTGGTGAGCGCGGTGCGTCAAAGCTGGCTGTAAACACCTCACCGTTGATAGCAGCAAAAGCCCGCTCTGCCCACCACTCTGCACCAGCCGTAACCTTCGGCAATTGATCTTTAGCAAACCAGCCGCAGCCATCGGTCTCCAACGGGTGTGGGTTGAGTTCGCCGCCTATCGCCCGACAATGAAACAACAACATGTACATCCCAAACTTGGTGAAGCCCATGCGCATACCATCCACGACACCGAGCAACTGCACGGGCTCGGCTTCAATCCCTGTTTCTTCACGTACTTCTTTCACCACCACCTCTGCGGCTGAGTATCCGACATCCGCCCAACCTGTGGGATACAACCACACACCACTTGGCACACGCTTCACCAACAAGATTTCGCCAGCGTCATTGCCGACAATTGCACCAATGGCAACTTTTGGGGTTACATAACCAGGGATGCCTTCTCCGATGTTGTCCATCCATTCCTGCACAAAATGCCCGCGCTCGCGCCGCATTTCAGTCGACTCTTCAAATGCGGCCTTAATGTCGGCGGCAACATGCAACACTTCTTCATATCGCTCACGTTCATACAGATTTTGGGTGAAGGCTAAACCGGTTCGAGCAATCGCTGCGAGTGATTCACTCCACCGCGCCAGCTGTGCCTCGAGTGAATTGTCTTCGTTGCTCACGCCGTCTCAGAGTATCCGAGCACACGTAGCAAGGACTGCTCCACCAGGTGCTGCCGCTCTGCCCCGGTGATTCGTTCGCCATTTTGCTCACAGAGATAAAACGTATCCACCACGTTGTCACCGAGTGTGACGATTCGAGCATGGCGAATGTCAAGTTGCATCTCAGCAAAAACATTGGTGATGTCATGAAGCAGTCCGATGCGGTCTGGCGCATGAACTTCTACCACCGTGGCGTTAGATGACGCTTGATTATCAAACCGCACTGATGGTGGTTGCGGGCCCTGCGCCGATTCTTGTTTGCGTCGAAAATACGTTGCTGCTCGTTCTCGAAGGCGCACGCCAACATCGAGTCTCCCGCCCAGTGCAGCGTGAAGATCACTCACCACATCACCCCAACCAGCATTCGGGGCTTCTCGCACGTGGAAGCGTGATGCCGCCATGCCTTGCTCGTCGCTGTGTGCCTCGGCACTCAGAATGTCGAGCCCGTGCACTGCCAATACGCCAGCCACCGATGTGAAGAGCCCTGGTCGATCAGGGCTCACCAACGTGATGGCGTCATCGTCGGCCCACATGTGTTGCTCACCAACCGCCATCGTCTCGAGCGTTGATGCGTCAGGAAAGAGTCGCCATGTTGCGGTATCCACCGCTTCGCCAACTAAGACCTGTTGCACGCGACTCACCAACGTCTGCACAAGCCCTTGTTTCCAAGCACCCCAAGCAGTGGGGCCGGTTGCCAAGGCGTCAGCTTCGGTCAACGCATTAAGTAACTGCAGACTCATGACATCACCGACGCGATCAGCAACATGGGCAACCGTGCTGTCGTCGGAAATGTCTCGCCGGGTTGCGATGTCAGGCAACAGCAAGTGATGCTCAATCAGTGCCGTGATGGTATAAACATCCTGCGCACTTAAGCCCATTCGCGGCCCGATTACCGAAAAGAGTTGCACTCCAGCCACAGTGTGGTCGCCTGGGTATCCCTTGCCTAGGTCGTGGAATAACGCCGCAAGCACCAGCAAGTCCGGACGCGGCACTCGATTACTGAGCACCGCCGCGTTTGCCGCTGCCTGCCACAGGTGACGATCAACCGTAAAACGATGAAAAGCGTTCCGTTGGGGACGACAACGCACTGCACTCCACTCAGGAATCACTCTACTGACCAAATCACGTTGTTCGAGTGCTTCCCACACAGGAATCGCACGTTCACCTTCCAACAACAA
>SYEA01000019.1 GCA_005800965.1 Actinomycetota bacterium
AGCCATCCTGTGCTGTTGTTCGTGGGTCGTATCCAGCCGTTGAAAGGTGTTGATGTTGCAGTCGAGACGCTGGCTGCGCTGTCGCACCGCGATGCGGTGTTGCTCATCGTTGGCGGGGCAAGTGGTATGGCCGGTGACCTTGAGTTGGCGCGTGTAATTGCACTTGCTGAACGCCTAGGCGTAGCCAATCGAGTGAAGTTCATTGCACCGCAGCCACACCATCTGTTGAGCACGTACTATCGCGCCGCCGATGTGGTGCTGGTTCCGTCACGCAGCGAGAGTTTTGGTCTGGTTGCACTCGAAGCCTCGGCCTGCGGCACGCCCGTTGTCGCCACAGCTGTGGGGGGCTTATTGTCGCTGGTTGAAGATGGCGTCAACGGCTTCTTGGTGCCTGATCGCGATGTGGATCTCTTCGCTCGACGTGTCACCGAGGTGCTTGACGATTCGCATTTGGCGCAGCGACTGAGCAGTCAAGCAGTATTGCGCAGCTCTAGATACTCATGGCAGCATGCCGCGATGCGCATGCGTCGTGTCGTTGCCGAATTCGCCCGGCGCGATCTCGTACTCTGCGAATAGCCGCACAATGAGCAACCTCTTTGATGAAGGTCAGCGCGCCACGCTGGAGCGGCGTATCGACGAGTGGCTTGCCACGGTGCACACCCAACACCCACAGACGGTGGCAACTGGGCGGGCCAGCGATGACCCTGATCGCTGGATGGTGCGGCTGCACGGTGAAGCCAAGGAATTCACCACGATTTGGCTGCGTCTCGGGCAGCGCACATTGCGGTATGAAACGTATGTGATGCCGTACCCCGAAGAACACGCCAGTGAGGTCTTTGAATTGTTGCTACGCCGCAACGAACGACTCGTCGGGGCCCACTATGCACTCGGCGCCGAACAAGCAGTCTTTCTCACCGGCGAGCTGGTGCTGACCGCAGTGGTCGAAGCAGAACTCGATCGCATCATCGGCACACTTTTTGCAACCGTTGAAGCCCACTTCGATGAACTCGTACGGCTGGGCTTTGCCAGCAGATTCCTGACTGCTGAGTAGCCTTCGCGGAGTGGCAACTGGTGCGATGCTCGCCATCATTGGCGGCGGCAACATGGGTTGTGCCATGGTGCAGGGCTTGTTGCGCGCCGGACACGCGGCTAGCGACCTGGTGATTGTCGAAACCAGCGCTGATCGCCGTGCCGAACTAACAAAACTCTTGGCGAGCATCAAAATTGCTGCAGACACACCACGCTGTGATGAAGCGATCATTGCGGTGAAGCCTGCCGATGTGGCGACTGCCTGCGAGAGGGTCGTTGCGGCTGGCGCACGACGGGTGATCTCTATCGCAGCGGGGGTGCGAATCGCGGCGATCCAAGCTGCCTGCGGTGCCGAGGTGCGGGTCATTCGGGCGATGCCAAACACACCAGCAGTCGTTGGTCTTTCAGCAACCGCGATGGCTGTCTCTCACACTTGTGACGATGCGGACCGAACCTGGGCCCGCACGCTGTTGCAAAGCATCGGCATTGTTGCGGAGATTGACGAGGCAATGCTGGATGCATTTACGGGTTTGATCGGCTCGGGGCCGGCGTATGTGTTTTATGTCGCCGAGTCATTGCAGGCAGCAGCAGTCGCTGAGGGTTTTGACGAAGCAACGAGTGCCAAACTGGTGGCGCAACTGCTGGTGGGTGCTGCAGCGTTGCTGGAACGCGAGCCTCAGCACGCCCGCGAGTTGCGACAACGAGTCACTTCACCAAATGGAACCACGGCTGCGGGTGTCACTGCGTTGAATGACCGCAAGACGCACGATGCTTTCGTCGCTGCAGTGCGAGCAGCGACGCAGCGCAGCAAAGAACTCGGCGATGCGTAGCAGCGCTCAGGTCAGGATAGCAACCTCGAATCCCGATCAGTGGTCGGCGGGTAGCACGGCAAAAACTCTGCAAAGTTGGTGTTGCATTTTGCTAAACGGTGCGTAAGGTAGCAATACAGATCACCGGACGGCTTGCCGTTCCGGGAGTCGCACCCGCAAGGGTTGCGCCGTATGGGTCGGTGCCGTCGGGGGGTTGGCACCGGCCCTTACGTTTTTTCTGGCCTAGTTCGCTACATCGCTGCACTGGTCGTAGCGTGACCAAGCGGTGAACACACAGCGCTACGACACCATCTCGTTTCTCTCCGACTATGGAACGCGAGACGAATTCGTCGGCATCGTCAAATGCGTTATTTCGGATCTCGCACCGCACGCAAAAGTGATCGACTTGACCCACGAGATTGCACCATTCGATGTGCGCGCAGGTTCACTCGCCCTGGCGCGCTGCATTTCGTATGTGCCTTCAGGCATTGTGCTTGCCGTGGTTGACCCCGGTGTAGGCACGAGCCGCCGTGGTGTGGCGGTGTCGGTCGGCGGGGGCCGCGGAGTGCTGATTGGCCCGGATAACGGCCTGCTCTCAATGGGCACGGCACTGGCGGGTGGCGCCGACGCTGCAGTCGTGCTGAACAACCCCGAGTATCAACTCGGCGCACCTGGCGACACGTTTGCGGGCCGCGACATCTTTGCACCGGCTGCGGCGCATTTGTGTAACGGAGTTCCTTTCGCTGCGCTCGGCGATGCAATCGATCCCGGCTTGTTGTTGCCGGGAGTAGTTCCGCTGCCGCGCACCGAAGCAGAAGGCATCGTTGCCGAGATCACCTGGGTGGATCGCTATGGCAATTGTCAACTCAACGTCGGCCCTGATGAAGTTGAGTCACTCGGTTCAATGATGAGCGTCGTGATGACCACTGCATCTGGTGAGCGCACCGCTCGTGCCGCAAGCGTCGTGAAGAACTTTGCCGAGATCGGTGGCGGTATCGGCTTGGTCATCGATTCGTTCGGGATGTTGGCGATCTGCGCCAACCGTGGTTCGGCATCGGATGAGTTGAACATTACGGTCGGTGACGCAGTCACGCTCTCTGCGTTGGACGAAACCGCTGGTATCACAACGAACGTTGAGTTGCGCCGTAGCCCAAAGAGCACCTGAGCGAAATCGGTAAGGTAGTCGTCGTGCGTCCAGCCACCACTCTGGCTCTTGGTTTGTTGATTGCGGCAATCTTTGTCGCTGGCCTAGTTTCCATTTTGATGAGTTAATCAGTGGGCGAAAAGGGAGCAACACCATGAACGTCGCATCAGTATTGAATCACCACCCAGCAACGTCGTCAGCAATCGTGAGCCGCGGCGTCACCACCAGTTATGGCGAACTGCAAATGCAGATTGGGGCGATGCGTGGCGCACTTGAGGGCCTCGGGGTGGGCAAGGGTGATCGCGTCGCGTTGCTGTGTGGCAACACGATTGAATTTGTCGTTGCGTACTTCGCTTGTTTGGGACGTGGCATTGTGTGCGTGCCGCTCAACCCAACTGCGCCATCCCCCGAGTTGCAGCGCGAGTTGAGCGTGATTAGCGCACGAGCGGTAGTGATTGCGCCGTCAGCCGTTGCTGGGTGGTCAGGGGTGGATCGTTCGGCACTTGGGCATCTTGAGCATGTGATCGCCACGACGCAAGACCTCGATGGTGCGCTGCAGTTTCGTGATTTGTTGCGGCACGAAGCCGCACCAGTTGTGGACATGCAACCCAACGACTTGGCCATCATGTTGTTCACCAGCGGCACCGCTGGCTCGCCCAAAGCAGCGATGTTGTCGCACGGCAACCTGCAGTCGAATCTGGATCAACTCGCCCAAGTTCGCCGCCTCGATCACACCGACGTGGTGTTCGGAGTCTTGCCCCTTTTCCATATTTTTGGGCTCAATGTGGTGCTGGCGTATTCGCTCATGCGCGGAGCATCGCTAGTGCTGATTGAACGGTTCGACCCAATGACGGCGATCGAAACGATTCGAGATCGCAAGGTCACATTGATTCCTGGGGCGCCACCACTGTGGATGGCATTCGAACAGATGCCTACTTTGCCCAAAGATTCGTTTGCATCGGTGCGCATCGCGTTGACCGGTGCTTCCAAAATGCCCGAGCACACCACCCGAGCATTATTTGAGCGGTATGGTCTGCTCGTCACCGAGGGCTATGGGCTCACGGAGTGTGCGCCAGTGGTGACCACTACGACAAATGTCGAAAAAACCACGGCTCTCACCAAGATTGGTTCAATCGGCCGCGTATTGCCGGGCGTCGAAGTGCGTCTTGTCGATGAAAGTGGTGAAAACGCCCTGCGCGGTGATGCCGGAGAAATTTGGGTGCGTGGCCCGAACGTATTTCTCGGCTATTTCGAAGACCCACAGGCCACGGCACGGGCGCTGACTGACGATGGCTGGTTGCGAACGGGTGATATCGCCGTCATTGACGACGACGGATTTTTCTATTTGGTGGACCGTGCCAAAGATTTGATTATCGTCTCGGGTTTCAACGTGTATCCAGCCGAGGTTGAAGAAGCAATTCGCGAGCATTCGGCAGTTGCTCAAGCGGCGGTTGTTGGTGTTGAACATCCACACTCTGGTGAAGCAGTTCGGGCCTATGTCGTGCTGCGGCCAGATGCGCATCTTGACGAAGACGCGGTCATCGACCATTGCCGTGCTCGGTTGGCACGGTACAAGTGCCCGACCAAGGTGTTGTTTGTGACGCAACTTCCCGTGGGTGCCACGGGCAAGGTGTTGCGCCGCGAACTTCGCTAGCTGCGTTCGCCGTATCCCTGTTCGCCGTAGCGCTGTTGGTTGAGTTGAAACGAGGCGGGTCGCTCTGTGGTGCGTGCGCTTGGCACGAGGAAGCCGACAAACAAGATCACCACACCCACGGACAGCGTGATGGTGAAGGCGCGTTCTTCGCCAAAACGTCCAGCAAGTGATCCGCTGGCGGACAACACCAACGTGCCAAGTGCAATCAGCACGTTGCTAGCAACCAGACGTCTCGGTGTAACCGCCCCTTGTCGGCGAGCGCCGGCAAACGCAGGTGTTCGTTTGGCGACGAGCCGTGCAATTGACCACAGTGCCCCAAGAATGATGATGAGGGCAGGCACACCCGAACCGATCGCGGCAAGAATTCTCGGCAGCGCACCAAAGTGATCACGGGCGCGCGGAAACTCATCCGCGATAAACGGCTTGGTAGTCGGCGCCACCACCATGACCCCCACAGCGAACGCACTGAGCAGCGCCAAAATGCGGCGCAGTGGAAGTGCAATTCGATCACCAGTAAGAAGCGCGATTGAACCGAGTGCCAGCCAGGCGACATTCAACACTGCGCCAGCGGTGAAGAACACGCGGAAGACGCCGTTCGACCAGCCGGTAGCGGTTGCCCACCAGAGTGCAAACGAGCCCACAGCGAACAACGACATGGCCATCGCCCAGGCCGAGTGATGGGTGAGTCGGCGGCGGTGCCAGCGATCGGCGGTCACCAGTGCAAACACCAACGCAACAAGGCTGGCAAAGGCAGCCAACGATGTAGTGAGTTCGTTCACGCGCAGTGAAGGCTAGGCAACGAGCGCCTGGTGGGTCAGTCGGCGACGGTGCGATAGAGATCCCACCTTGATGAGAGAGGTCTCGTGGCATGCGGCACGCAGCTGAGAGGGGCTCGTGAAACTATGCGCAAGCGCCGTACCCTGAAGATATGACTGCTGCTGATAAGACTGCATCGCCCCGCCGACGTCGAATTCCTAGCGCGGCGGTGAATCGTCTGCCGGTGTATTTGCAGATTCTCACCGATCTTGAGCTCACTGAAACTTCGCAGGTGTCAAGTGATCAGTTGGCAGCCCTCGCCAATGTCAACGCAGCAAAAGTTCGCAAAGATCTTTCGTATCTCGGTACCTACGGCACGCGCGGTGTCGGTTACGAGGTGGCTTTCCTGATTTATCAAATCAAGCGTGAACTTGGTTTGCTTACCGAATGGAAGACCATTGTGGTTGGTGCTGGCAACCTCGGTTCGGCCATCACCGTCAATGGCGGTTTTGCTTCACGTGGGTTTCCAGTTGTGGCAATTTTTGATGTTGACCCACGCAAGGTCGGCACCATAGTGGGCGAACTCAGCGTGCGCAACCTAGATGAAATGTGCGAGTTCGTGCGCGCCAACGGTGTGCAGATTGGTGTGCTGGCAGTGCCATCCACAGCGGCGCAATCGGTGGCCGATGACTTGATGGCTGCAGGTATTGGGTCGCTCCTCAACTTTGCGCCAGTGGTGTTGACCACGACCAAAGGCGTGACGGTACGCAACGTCGACCTCGGTGTGGAATTGCAGATTCTTGGCTATCACGAACAACTTCGTGGGCAAGCGTCATCGCAGCCAAACCGCGTTTCGGTGTAACACGCCAGTCGTCGTAGCCTGACGGGTGATGCGTCAGTTGCTGTCGTGGCGTACCTGGGCTGCTATCGGTGTGCTGCTGGTGCTGGCCACCGTGGTGCAGTTGTTGACGAGTCGTGGGCCGCGCGGCAGCGACGGGGAAGGCGTGCAGCCAAGTGAGCGACGCGTGACCACGATTGCATCAGTTATGACGATTCAGTCGAGCGAGGCATTCGCAATCATCGACGGGGTCACCGTTGGTTCTGCCTTGCTCACACTCGATGATGGTCGTGTGGTCACCATTGCTCGCGAAACACCTGGGGAGATTAATTGTGCAGATCGCACAACTCCAGCCGCCTGCGTGCTGCTGGCCGACATGTTGGGTGAAGGTGTCGTGTGGTACGCGCTCGTCGACTCCGATGGCCCGTCGGTGCGCACGCTGGTGCTGCCGACTCTGGTCGACATGGTGGATGGTGGCGATACGGGCGTGTTGGCAAACGGTTGGTATGTGCCCCTCGCCGACGGGGTAGTGCGCACCTGTGCTGGCGCGCCACGCTCATCGACGCTGCGATCATTCATTGAGTCGTATTCCGAGACGGGTATTCGCACCGTGCTCGATCTTGATCGAGACGAAGTGGTTGAAGTAATTTGCGCAGGCTGAACGCCGTCTAGGCGTTGGGTGCCAGGCGCACGATGCGCGCGGCCATGGCATAGGCAACCTCGGCAGGGCCCTTTTCGTCGGGGCGCAGCAGGTTGGCCATGATGCGCAACACCCATTCCATGAGCGGGCGACTATTGATACCCACGCGGGACAATTCGCGCATCAACGCCGGTCGACCAATCACGCGGGCAAACAACCGCGCCACCTTGAAGTACTGGCCGTACTCATCTTCAAGCAAGGTGGGGTACTGCTGCAGTGCCGATGCATCGCCGCTGCGCAGTGCGTCGTGTAACACCGTTGCTGCCATACGTGCGGTTTCGTACGCGTAATCAATTCCCTCACCGTTGAACGGGTTCACACTGCCGGCGGCGTCACCAATCACCAAGTGCGTCGGGCCCATCTTGGGAAACACCGAACCACCCATCGGAATCTTTCCACTCGTGGCTCGGCATTCGGGCGAACCGGGGTCGATCTCCCAGCGGTCAGCAATCATGTGTGCATAGGAATCCAGTAGGTGAGTGGTGTTGACGTCTTTGAACTTTTTGAATGTAGAGAGCAGCCCGACACCAACGTTGATGGTGCCGTCGCCCACCGGAAAAATCCAGCCATAACCCGGCATCGAATTGCCTTGACGATCTTTCACGTCGAGCGCTGATTCGATCCAGGGTTCTGCATGGCGGGGGCTAGCCCAATAGGTGCGAATCGCGGTGCCGTATGGCCATGCTTTAGTGCGAGCGGTGCCAAGTGAGCGACCAAAGCGGCTGTTGGCGCCGTCGGCAATCACCACATACGAAGCGCGAATCGCCACCTTGCGGTCTTCGTCCAAGTTGTTCACGATTGCCCCGCGCACGCAGCCCTTTTCCATGAGCGGCTCGAGCGCTTCGTGGCCCTGCAGCAAAGTTGCCCCAGATTTTTCGGCGTTGAACGCCACCATCGCATCAAGTTCGCGGCGGCGCACTACGTAGCCATGACGTGGGTACAGCGGATGCGTCGGCCACTGCAACTCAAGCTCTTTGCCGTGTGCGGTTGCTCGTAAACCTTCGTAGCGGTGAAATTGTTTGAGTGGCTCGCCCAGCCCCATGTCGTCAAGTTGTTTAACTGCCCGCGGTGTCAACCCGTCACCACAAGTTTTTTCACGGGGGAAATGTTTGCGTTCCACGATGGTGACACTGTGGCCAAGTTCGGCGGTCCAGTAACCCATAGCCGCGCCGGCCGGGCCGCCACCAATTACCAACACGTCGGTGTCGCGCACGGGCATGCTGCCGATGTCGGTGAGTTCCATTAACTCACAGCGTAAAGAGCACCGCGCAGGGGACTACTACGCAACGGTGTGGCAGGTGGCTATTTCGTGCTGGGGCGGGCTTCGGTTCCCACGGCACGGGGTGGCACCTCGAGCATTGCAAAACTTTCAGCAAGCGTGTCGTAGTCAACCGCACCGGCCTGCAGAGCGGCAAAAATTTCTGACTCAGGAGAACACCAGGTGGCGTACTCGCTGGCCCATTGCTCACTCTTGGGGTCTGCACCACCGATGGCGTATCGCTCGTGACAGACAACCCCGAGAACTTCGTAATCTGTCAGCCCGCCACCCCACTTCTCGCCCTGGGCTGGCATCGCATTGCCGTTGTAAGAAAGTGGGGCGTGCCCGCCGCCCTCGCGATCGGCGTCGCCGTAGACCGCAAGACCAGCCGCCACGAACGGCTGCGAGCCGGTGTACACGAAATTGAGCATGTCTTCGATGTTCGGGAACGTTTTCAACACTTCGCCTTCATGCAGCACGCGACCAGCACCGCCTTGGCCGTTGGCTCCATGACAACTTGCGCATGCGCCGTACACCTCGGCGCCGGTTGCCATCGGGCCTGACTCTTCGCGCACAACGGGGCTCACTGCGAGCAGATACAAAAATGCCCAGACTGGTAACAGGCTCAGAGTCGCCATTGCCCAAAATGGAATTTTCTTGCGCGATTTTGCCGCAACAACATAGGCCGGGTCGGGTTTGGGTGGCGGTGGCGGTGCGACCTCGGCAGCAAGTGCCGGAGCCGCCGACGATGTAACCGTCTTGGCGACTTCTTTGGATGCCGACGGCTCGGCGGTTGGCGCAGCACCCGAAAGTGCGGCCCGGCGATCTTTGGAACGCTTGAGGAGAAAGTCAGGTACCTCGGTCATCCGGTGACCCCGGGGAACTGTGATGCGCCAAACATGTTCGTCGCCAGACTAATCCGCGCCAGGTCGTACATCGCTGGTTAATTGGGGCATGTTGTTGGGCCCGTTGGTAAAGGCAATCGTTTTTGCACGAGCGCACGACGTGGTGCATCCGTCACAGCAAAAACCTTGAGGCGAGATGAGCCCGCGCGAAGCCCGAAGACTAGGCTTCCAAGTGGTTCTGACGCTTCCGTAATCAATCACGAAAGGCACGAAAGACGCATGATCGCGATCGACATCCTTCGTTGGCCGGGCGTGAATCAGGCCTTCCTGTTTTCGTTTTTCGTGACCTTACTTATGTCGTATCTCGTGATCGTGGTTGGCAAGCGTCGCCCCGTTGACCGCCAAGCCACGTGGGGCGAAGCGATGTTCGGAAGCGCCTATGTGTTTTTCGTCATCTTTCTCGCCTTTGGGGTGGTGCCACACCAGTGGATTGACCATGCCGACAAAGAGCTCGGCTGGCGCAAGGACAAAGTCATTTTTGGGCCCTTCAACATCATGAAGCCGCAAGAGTTTGGTGGTCAGTTTCCGTTCACCATCAGCTATGAAGCACTTCGCGACATCGTGGTGCTCGGGATTCACGGTGTCTATATCGGTCTCTTCATTTATCTGTTCGCCTGGTGGCAAAAGCGTGGCGAAGTCAAGCAGGTCGAGTTGCCAAGCAGCACGTACGGCCGACCACTAGTGAAGAAGGCGTAACGAGATGACTCGCACCGACGCCAACCCGCCAATGATGCCGTACACGGATGAATACACGTTGGTCGAAGTTGACGCTGATTACTTGAATAAGGCAGTAAAGCCCAAGCAGTTCATTCACATCGATCAAAGCGAATGCATCATGTGCGAGGGCTGTGTCGACATCTGCCCATGGAAGTGCATCCATATGGTGAACCCATCGGCCATCGTCGAGTCGCAGGGCACCGAGATGCCAGGCGCCGACCCTTCAGACCACGTGGTGTTTGTGATCGACGACGACATCTGCACCCGTTGCGCGTTGTGTGTCGACCGCTGTCCGACGGGGGTCATCGTGCTCGGCAAAGTCGGGGTGGCCCCGGCCACCGGCGACCCGCATATGCGCACGAACAACCACGGTTATTCCTACGGCATGAGATTGTAAGGAGAAGGCATGTCGAGCATCGTCGAAGAAACCCCACGGCTCAAACTGAAAGAGCGTCTCGCCAAAGTTGGCGAACAAGTACAAGGCGGCCAAGTGTGGAGCTCAATCTTCCGCCCTGGTTCAATTTTCCGTAAGGGTTACACCGATTCACCACGTAACCGTTCATACGTCGTGATGAATTCGGTGCTGTATCACCTGCACCCAGTAAAAGTAAAGCGTCACGCCGTAAAGGTCAGTTACACGCTCTGTCTTGGTGGCTTGTCGTTCTTCTTGTTCATTTTGCTCACCATCACGGGCATCTTTTTGATGTTCTTTTATCGTCCGACTGCGGCAAATGCGTGGGATGACATTCAGTCGTTGCATACATCGGTGACCTTCGGTTTGATGGTGCGCAATATGCATCGTTGGGGTGCTCACCTCATGGTGCTCGCCGTGTTCTTGCATATGGCCCGCGTGTTTTATCACGGTGCGTACAAAGCACCACGTGAGTTCAACTGGGTTGTTGGCGTCATCTTGCTGACGCTCACCTTGCTGCTGTCATTTACCGGATACCTGTTGCCGTGGGACCAGTTGGCCCTCTGGGCAGTAACCGTAGGCACCAACATGATGGGCTACTCGCCGATCATTGGTTCACAAGTTCGATTCGTACTCCTCGGCGGCACCGAGATTGGCGCTGAGACCTTGTTGCGTTGGTATGTGTTGCACGTGTTGTTATTCCCATTTATCACGGTTATTTTCTTGGCAATTCACTTCTGGAGAGTTCGCAAAGACGGCGGAATCTCAGGACCTCTGTGAGCCCTAGAAAGGAACGACGATGACAGAAATTCCAGAACACCTACTAAAGCGGGCCAAGGCTGCGCGCGAAAAAACCGAAGATACTGGCGCACCGGCAGCAAGTGAAGGTGCCTCACGAATTCCTGAAGAACTTCTGCAGCGCAGCAAAGCCGCACGCGCGGGCGGTGTTGCTGTCAAAGATGCGCCGGCAGCACTAGTGGTTGCCGCCCCGGTTGCCGCGGGTGTGCCCGTTGGTGCGGGCCCCGGTGGCCACACGCAGCGCTTGCTCACCGTGGTGAAGTCGGGCTCGATTCAAGATGTCAAGGCTGTGCCGGTCGACAAAGTGCATGTCTGGCCGCACCTGCTCTCCATTGAATTCGTTGCTTCGTTGGCCTGCTTGGCATTCACGTTTATGTTCTCATGGTTCGTGAATGCGCCACTTCTGCAGGCGGCCAACTTCAACGCGACCCCGAACCCATCGAAGGCACCGTGGTATTTCATGGGCTTGCAAGAACTCCTCACCATGTTTCACCCAATGATTGCTGGTGTGACTATTCCGGGCATGGGAATCATCTTGATGATCTTTGCGCCGTACATGGATCGCAATAAATCAAACAAGCCCGAGGATCGCAAGTTCATCACCAGTCTGTGGACGGTGCACTTGATGTTCTGGGCAGTGCTCACCATCATTAGCTCGTTCTTCCGCGGTCCGGGCTACAACTTCACCTTTCCGTGGCGTGACGGAATCTTCTTCGAGCTGTAGATCATGAACATCACACTTGTCATCTCCCTCGCCGTTCTTGTCGTGCTCGCTGGCGTCGTCGTGCTCACGGCAGCGCGTCGTCGTGAAACCACTGGTGTGTTGTCGCGCGAGACACGTTCGCGAGACCAAAAGGCCGACCGCACTGCGAACAGCAGAGAATTCGAACGCGAGTCGGTAGCCAGTCGGAGCACTGCACTTGCCGTGCCGCAGAGTGTTGCCGTTGCACCATGGACGCCACCAGATCCTGAAGCGATCGGTGTATCGCGTCGCCAGTTCTTTAACCGGGCCACGGTCACACTCATGAGTGCAGGTCTCGGTGGGTTCGGCGCTGCCGTGCTCGGGTTTCTCTGGAAGGGTGCCGAGGGTGGCTTCGGCTCGAAGATCAACGCCGGAAAAGTAGATGACATCATCGCTGGCATTCGATCCAACAACGGCTTTTTGTATCTTCCTGAAGCCCGCGCTTGGGTGACGGAATATCCGAAGGAATCGCTGGCAAAAGCCGAGGCCATCTATGCCAGTCAGGCGCCGGTGTTCGCTGGCATGTCCTCGGGCATCGTGGCGTTGTACCAAAAGTGCCCACACTTGGGTTGTCGTGTGCCAACCTGCGCAACATCTCAGTGGTTTGAATGCCCATGTCACGGTTCGCAGTTCAACCGTGTAGGTGAAAAAAAGGGTGGTCCCGCGCCACGTGGTATGGATCGTTTCGCTGTGTCAATCAACAATGGCAGCGTGGTCATCGATACTGGAGCCGTATTCGGTGGTCCATCAATTGGAACCAACACCACTGGTCAAGAAGCCGAAGGTCCACATTGCGTTGGTGCGGGTGGTCACTAAACAATGACGCCAGTGTTTGCTGATGTCGCCACCACGATTGCGTGGCTGGCGTTGGTCTTGGCGCTTGGTGGGTGGGCAATTTATGCGTTCTTCAACATTCGCTCGAGTCGTGCCGAGATTGGTTCGGAGATTGAACTTGCTGCCAACCGCAAGCCGTATTACGACGACGAAGCGTTGGAAGGCAAGAAACTCGAGCGCACCCAACTGCTCGGCTTGGCGTTTCTTGCAGTAGTCACCATCACTTTGCCCTTGTACTGGATTCTCGAGCCGGGTCGTCAAGCGGGTGCCGAGAAAGATTTCGTACACAAGTTCGAGTCCTGGGGTTCGGGTTTGTTTGCAGCCACTGCTGAGGGCGGCTTCAACTGCGCAGGCTGTCACGGCGGAATGAATGGCGGTGGCGGTGTCGCATCGTATGCAGTGACCGACCCGAAGACCGGTGAAGTCAAAGCGGTCAACTGGAAAGCGCCAGCAATCAACAACGTGTACCTGCGCTACAGCGAAGAAGAGTTCCGATTCATCCTCAACTACGGTCGTCCCTTCTCGCCAATGTCGGCATGGGGCCTCGTCGGTGGTGGTCCGATGAATGAGCAGCAGATTCAAACCGTGCTCGACTATGTGAAGAGCATTCAGATTCCCCGCGAGAATTGCGCATCACCTGACGATGATCCCAAAACCTGTGAGGGTGGCACATTGCCCAAAAAAGTTCAGGACGAAATTCAGGCAGAAGCTGAGCGGTTGGTGAAGACCGGCACCTATGCCTCGCTTGGTGAGGCGTTGTTCAACATCGACCTGGTCGGCGCAGGAAGTTACTCGTGTGCGCGCTGCCACACCAAAGGTTGGTCGTACGGTGAGCCGCAGATCACCGGTGGTGGTGCCTTTGGCCCGAACTTGACTGGTGGTTCATCGGTGCGCCAATTCCCCAATCAAGAAGACATGATCGCCTTTATCGCTGCTGGTAGCGAATATGGCAAGCGCTACGGCGAGCAAGGCCAAGGCGGAGGACGTATGCCCGGCTTTGGTTCGGTCTACACGCAGGAACAGTTGCAGGCCGTTGTTGAATATGTGCGAGGCCTGTAAGTGAACTCCTTGGCGATGCTGGCGGTGAGCTGGGAACCCGAGCTACGTGGTTACGTGGTGGTCATCATTGCGGCAGTGGTGCTCATTGGTGGTTCGTATCTCGTAGTGGGCACCAACCTCGGCGCGCGACTTGGGTTTCTCGTTGTGCTCGCCGGTCTGTTCGGTTGGATGGCGGCGATGGGTGTGGTTTGGTGGACTTACGGCATCGGTCTCACGGGCCGGTCGCCGGTCTGGGTGCCGGCTGAGCCTGCCACGATTATTCGCAGCGGTGAATTGTTGCAGCAGGTCGAAATTCTTGAGCAACCGTTGAAGTTAACGGGTACACCACAACAGAACTCTGAGGCCGTAGTTGCGGCTTTGGCGTCAGAAGGTTGGCAGCGACTCGATGACTCAGACCCACAACGCGGGCAGGCCGTTGCATCGTCAGACGAAATTTTGATCAATGGCGCCGGCGAATTTGGCGCCGGCGAATTTGTTTCGGTCAGCGTGTTCGATCGTGGAGGTGAGCGGTGGCCCAAAATAAATGAGACGCTTGACTTCTTTGCTTTTTTCCACGAACCGCGTTATGCGTTGGTCGAGGTGGCGCCAATCGTGCCGCAGCGTGTTGAGCCTGGTCGTGCACCGGCGCGACCCAAGATTGATGAAACACAAGAGCGTCGATATGTGTACATGGTTCGTGACCTCGGCAATCGTCGTCAACCAGCAATGATGATCACGCTTGGATCGCTGTTGGTGTTCGTGATCCTGTGTTGGCTATTGCATCGTCGCGACCTCATCTTGCGCCAGAACCTTGCCCGAGCGCGCGAGCTCGAAAAGGTCTAAGCCCCTAGGGCGCGGTAGCAATGGGCCAATACCTACCGATAGTGGTGCTCACCGCACTCGCTGTTGTGTTTGCCGCCCTCAGCCTCGTGGCCTCGAAGGTTTTGGCACCGAATCGACCAAACTCGGCCAAAGACGCGCCGTACGAGTGCGGCATTGTGCCAAGCCGTGAGTCGCCCGAACGTTTTCCGGTGTCGTTTTATCTGGTGGCGATGTTGTTCATCATGTTCGACATAGAAATCATTTTCGCCTATCCCTACGCGGTAGCCCATGAAACGCTCGGAGCCTTCGGGTTCTGGGAGATGGTTGCGTTCAGCGCCGTGTTTTTCGTGGCCTTCGTCTACGTTGTGGCGCGCGGGGCCCTTGAGTGGGGCCCGATGAAAAAGAACGTGTCGGTATCTGACGTGGCTGCGATGCCAGTCTCTGGCGCGGGCATCAAAGTGGTCGGTCTGGATGGACGTCTTGCACCAGTAACGAAAGAAGCTGTGTTGAAGGAAGACGTCACCGTATGAGTGCCGTTCGCGATGTGCTTGACAACGGCCTGGGCGGGGTGCAACACAACTTTTTGACTGGCCGCGTCGAAGACCTCGTGAAGTGGTCGCGCTCGCGCTCGAGTTGGGGTGCCACCTTCGGTTTGGCTTGTTGTGCCATCGAAATGATGGGAACGGGCGCGCCGCACTACGACATCGCTCGTTTTGGCATGGAAGTGTTTCGTGCATCACCCCGACAGGCCGACATCATGATCGTGGCGGGGCGGGTGAGCCAGAAGATGGCCCCTGTGTTGCGTCAGGTGTACGACCAAATGATGGAACCCAAATGGGTGATTTCCATGGGGGTGTGCGCGTCGAGTGGTGGAATGTTCAACAATTACGCCATCGTGCAGGGTGTTGATCAGGTGGTGCCTGTTGATGTGTATGCACCGGGTTGCCCACCCACACCAGAGACGTTGATTCACGCCATCGAAACGCTGCACCAACTCATCGAAGATGGTGAAATCATGCGCCGCCGTGCCGCGAGTGGTGCTGGTGCCAATGTGCACATTCAAGAGATTCCTGCTGGCATGATCACGCCGGTGACCTTGGAACGGCGCTGACGATGACACCATCCCGTGGGCAGTCGGTGATGTTTGTGGCTGCCTCTGACTACCTCGCCACCATCACACAGCTGTATTCAGGTGGGTTCACCATGTGTATCGACCTCACGGCAGTCGACTATCTCATGCACGAAGGTCGCACCCTGCCAGCCGACGTGGTGGCGCAGCGATTTGAAGTCGTGGTGAATCTGTTGTCAATCACCTCGCGCCAGCGAATGCGAGTTCGGGTGCAGGTTGCCGACGGCGAGAGCCTCCCAACCTTGTTTGATATTCATCCGAGCACCGAGGCCATGGAGCGTGAAGTGTTCGACATGTTCGGGATCGCGTTTGACGGCCACCCCGACCTCACGCGCATTTTGATGCCCGAAGACTGGGACGGTCATCCGTTGCGCAAGGACTATTCACCTGGCCGCATTCCAGTGCAATTCAAAGGTGCCGCTTCATGACCACGGTGGATGATCGCCCAACTGCTGAGCAAGTACGAACTCAGCAAGACATAGGTTCACTCAATTCGCCGATTACATCGGCTGGTGCGGCAACCAGTGAGGGTGGGCAAGAACTCCAGCCGCGCTCGACGATGTCACAAAAAGCGATTATGCGTGAATCAGGCTCGGTACTTCGCATGAGCGAGTCGGCTGCAGCAGCACTGGCCGATGTAGCAGCCGACTCGCAAGAAGACCAGACGATGATTATCAATATGGGGCCACAACACCCCAGCACGCACGGTGTGTTGCGATTGATGTTGGAGTTGCAGGGCGAAACCGTCTTGCGTTGCAAGCCAATCATTGGATACCTGCACACCGGTATGGAAAAAACGGGCGAGACGCTCAGCTTCATGCAGGGTGGTACCAACGTCACGCGAATGGACTACCTGTCGCCGCTCAACAATGAATTGGTGTTCTCGCTGGCCACCGAAAAACTGCTCGGCATTGACGGTGACGTTCCAGAACGAGCGCAATGGATGCGCATGCTGCTGTCTGAACTCAATCGCATGAGCAGCCACCTGTTGTTCATGGCGACGAATGGCATGGATCTCGGCGCTGTCTCGATGATGCTTTACGGCTGGCGCGAACGCGAGCAGGTGTTGCGATTTTTCCAAAAAGTCACTGGTCTGCGGATGAACCACAACTTCATCCGCCCGGGCGGTGTTGCAGCCGACCTGCCCGCTGGTTGGCGCGATGATGTGCTGGCGCTGCTCGACATGTTGCCCGATCGACTAGCGGAATACGAAGTGCTGATGACTGGTCAACCAATCTGGCGCGAGCGTCTCCAGGGTGTCGGCGTGATCACCCAGAGCGAGGCGATTGCCCTGGCGGCTACTGGCCCAATTCTGCGCTCCACCGGCTTGGCCTTCGACTTGCGCAAAGACCTTCCGTATCTCAACTACAACGAAGTCGAATTCGATGTGGTGGTCGGTGTGCACGGGGATGCCTATGACCGTTATGCAATTCGTTTGCAAGAAATTCGCGAGTCGATGCGCATTGTGCGTCAGGTGCTCGACAAAATGCCCAGCGGCAACTATCGCATTCAGAACAAAAAAGTCACCCCGCCACCGCGCGGGCGAATTGATGAATCTATGGAAGCCCTCATTCATCACTTCAAGATTTTCACCGAGGGCTTCAAGGTGCCCGAGGGCGAGGTGTACGTGGCCATCGAGTCACCACGCGGAGAAGTGGGCTGCTACATCGTGAGCGACGGCTCGGCCGTGCCGTATCGCATGCACGTGCGAGCGCCGAGCTTCGTCAATGTGCAATGCCTGCCACACATGATGCGCGGCGGTTTGGTTGCCGATGCCGTCGCCGTGATTTCGTCGATTGACCCGGTGCTCGGTGAGGTCGACCGATGAGCCGTCTTTCCAGCGAACGAGTAACCATCGCCCAAGAAATAGTCGGCCGATTTCCGCGCAAGAAGTCGGCACTGATTCCGTTGTTGCATTTGGCGCAAGAGCAAGACGGTTACGTTGCCCAAGACGCCATGGTGCATATTGCCGAGATGCTCGACTTGGCGCCCGCCGAGGTGTACGGCACCGCAAGTTTCTATGAGATGTTCAAGTTCCATCCGATCGGCAAGTACTGCATCAACATCTGTACCAACATCTCGTGCCAATTGGTCGGTGCGTGGAATCTGCTGCACCATGCCGAGCAACGGCTCGGTATCAAAGCTGGTGGCACCACTGCCGATGGTCTGTTCACGATTGAAGATGTGGAGTGCATCGCTGCTTGCACCGAGGCGCCAGCCCTGCAAGTGAACTACCGCTATCGCTACAAGGTGACACCCGAATCGTTCGACGGCTTAGTTGCCGAACTGGAAGCTGGCAAGTTGACCGGCGAGTTTCCGCCGCACGGCACGCTGGCAACAGTGCGGCAGGAGACCACCGAAACGTGGAGCAACCGCGGCACTGAAGCACAAGCAAAGGTCGATGCACGATGAGCGTTCCAACCGGACCAAGAATCATCACGTCGCGTTTTGACGTGGCCGACGGACACACTTACTCGGGGTACGTGCGCACGGGCGGTTATCAATCGCTGCGTAAAGCAGTGGGCACGATGACACCGCAACAGGTGCACGACGAAGTGAAAGCCGCCGAAATTCAGGGTCGTGGTGGTGCTGGTTTTCCGGCGGGCACCAAGTGGGGCTTTCTGCCTGCCGATGTGCATCCTCGCTATCTCGTCATCAACGGTGACGAAAGTGAGCCAGGCACCTACAAAGATCGCATGCTCATGGAGCTTGACCCACACCAACTGATCGAAGGAATCTTGCTGGCTTGCTACGCGTTGAATGCAGCACAGGCATTTTTGTATGTGCGTGGCGAGATGGCTCTGGCCCAAGAACGGCTCGCCCAGGCACTCAATGATGCCTACGCCAACAACATGGTGGGTAAGAACATCTGTGGGAGCCAGTTTTCCGTCGACATCACGCTCACCTGGGGTGCTGGTGCCTACATCGTGGGTGAAGAAACTGCGTTGATTGAAAGTCTCGAAGGTGAGCGCGGCATGCCGCGGTTGAAGCCACCGTTTTTTCCAGCCGTCAAAGGCTTGTACATGCAGCCCACGATCGTAAACAACGTCGAGACCTTGGCCAACTTGCCGTACATCGTTGGTCAGGGCGGCGGCGACTTCAAGTCGCTTGGTGCACCAACTTCGACCGGCATGCGCATGTTTGCCATCAGTGGTCACGTGAACAAGCCCGGCGTGTTTGAAGTGCCCAACGGTGTGACCACATTTCGGATGTTGTTTGAGGCGTCTGAGTATTGCGGCGGCGTGCGCAACGGCGGCAGTGTCAAAGCCTTTATTCCTGGTGGCGCATCGGCGATGTGGTTTTTCCCTGAACATCTCGACATGGCACTCGACAAACCAACCGTCGACAAGGCCGGGTCGATGCTCGGTTCAGGGGCCATCGTGGTGATGGACCAATCCACCGACATGGTGGCTGCGTGTTGGCGAATCGTGCGATTCTTTGCGCGTGAGTCATGCGGCAAATGCACACCATGTCGCGAAGGCACCACATGGTTGGAGCGCGTGTTGAAGCGCATGCTCGATGGACACGGTCGCGCCGAGGATATCGACATGTTGTTTGAGATCAGCGAGAGCATCAGCCCCGGCATCGCTTGGCCTCCCCGACAGACCACCATTTGTCCGCTCGGGCCATCGGCAGTGTCGCCAATTGCATCAGCCGTGCGACGTTTCCGCCCAGAGTTTGAGCACTACATCGAACACGGCCGCCCGATTGACGGTGTTGAGTCACCGTTTGCCACACACCTAGCCACACACGTCTGATTCGAACGCCATGACCGACACCGCAGCACCAAAGACCACGGTCAGCATCACCGTTGACGGTCGCGCAGTCGAGGCCAAGCCTGGCGAATTACTCATCAACGCCTGCGAGCAGTCGGGTTCGTTCGTTCCACACTTCTGCTATCACCCCCGCATGTCGGCAGTCGGCATGTGTCGCCAGTGCATCGTTGAAGTAGAAGGCCCGCGCGGCAAGGCGCTCGTGGTGTCATGCATGACTCCCGTGGCCGAAGGCCAAGTGGTGTCCACTACTTCTGAACCCGCCAAGCGCGCGCAAGAAGGTGTGCTCGAGTTGTTGCTTGCCAATCATCCGCTGGATTGTCCGGTGTGCGACAAAGGCGGGGAGTGCCCGTTGCAAGACCAAGCGTTTTCGCACGGCCCCGGCGAGAGCCGTTACGTCGAAGAAAAGCGCCATTACGAAAAGCCGATTCCCATCAGCGACTTGGTGTTCTTGGATCGTGAGCGTTGCATTTTGTGTGATCGTTGCACTCGCTTTGCTAGCGAAGTGGCTGGCGACCCACTGATCTCGTTCACGAGTCGTGGCAACAACACGCAAGTCATGACGTTTCCCGATGAACCGTTCAGCTCGTATTTTTCTGGCAACACCGTGCAGATCTGTCCGGTCGGCGCCCTCACCGCCTCGCCATACCGCTTCAAGGCACGCCCCTGGGACTTGGAACAAGTGGAAAGCACCTGCACCACCTGCAGTGTTGGTTGCCGCACCGTGGTGCAGAGCAGTCGAGACGAACTCGTGCGCTATCAGGGCGTTGATATCGAATCGGTGAACTGGGGTTGGCTGTGTGACCGCGGTCGATTCAACTTTGAGGCGGTGAATTCAAAGAACCGTGTGCACGCCCCGTTGGTGCGCAAAGACGGAGAGCTTGTTGATGCCACATGGTCGTCGGCACTTGACGCGGCTGGTCGCATCCTGCGCACGGTGATCAATGACAAGGGTCCCGATGCTGTGGCCATCGTTGGTGGCGCACGGGGTTCGAACGAAGACGCATTCGCTTGGGCCAAGTTGGCCGATGCACTCGGCATCACTGCCCGTGACTCGCAGCTTGGCGATGGCATGCCGGCCGAAGTGTTTGCGCTGCCGCAGGCGACTATTGCTGAAGTGTGCACTGCACGCACCGTGGTGTTGTTGGCACCCGATCTAAAAGAAGAACTTCCTGTTTTGTATTTACGATTGCGCGATGCTGCAGAAAAACGCCAGACCCGAATCATCGAAGTATCGCCTCGCGCCACCGGATTGGCCGACTACGCGTGGAAGTCAGTGCGCCACGACCCAGGTGACCAGCCGAGAGTGGTGAGTGCGTTGCTTGCTTCGCCAGATGTCGCTGCACAACTGGCGCTGGGCAATGTGGCTGTTGTGGTGGGTCGCGGCAACCTCGCCGAGTCACCCGAGTTTTCGCTGCTTGCTGTGGGCGCAGTGCTCAGTGCGCAACCCGAGGCACGGGTGTTGCCAGTAGTGCGTCGCGGCAACGTGCGTGGCGCAGTAACCGCCGGCTTGACTCCGCAACGGGCGGACGGTGACACTAATGCGATACTCGCAGCAGCTGCCGCAGGCAAAGTGGAGTGCGTTGTGCTGCTTGGTGCCGACCCATTCACAGACGTGCCAGATGCCGACTTGGTGCGACGTGCCTTTGCTGGTGTAAAACATGTGATTGCTGTCGACACGTTTGTGACCGAGTCATCACGCCACGCCGAGGTGTTGTTGTCGGCCGCGGCGTATGGCGAAAAAATGGGAACCACCACCAACTGCGAGGGTCGCGTCAGTGATGTGGCCCAAAAAATCACGACTGCTGGCACGGCACGACCCGACTGGATGATTGCTGCAGAACTCGCGATGGAACTTGGCGTTGACCTTGGTTATTCGTCGTACGGTGAAGTGCATGCCGCAATGACAGCGGGCATCGCAGCATTTGCGCCTGTCGCCGAGGCTCGTGCGGTGCGGCGCGAAGGTGTGGTCATTGCGCACCCAGCAGCGGTGCGCATCACTGCGGCTGCAACCTCGGCTGCGCCACGCCTAACTCACCAGTTTCGATTGCTGGTTTCACGCGTGTTGTACGACCAGGCAGTATCAACGAGCCAGAGCCCGTCGCTCGCCCCGTTGGCGCGTGACGCCGGAATCCACCTGCATTCAAGTGACGCACTTCGACTTGGTGTGCGTGAGGGCAGCGACCTACGCGTTGCCGCCAATGGCTCGGCAGTCGTATTGCCACTGGTGATTGACGATGCAGTGTCACGCGGTGTGGCTTTCGTTCCGTTCAATCAGCACGGCAATGACATTCGGGTGTTGATTCGCCACGATGCGCCGGTGACCGACCTGGTTATCGAGGTCATCTGATGTTGGCCCTCGACCCGCTGCTCGAGGGTGGTTTGTTGTGGACACCTTTGTTGATCGTGTTGCTCAAGGTTGTGGTGGTGTTCGTTATCGGTTTGGTGGCAACCATGTTGATGGTGTGGTTCGAGCGCAAGGTCATTGCCGGAATGCAAAATCGAATCGGGCCGAATAAGGCTGGTCCGTTTGGTTTGTTGCAAACGCTCGCCGACGGCATCAAGCTCTTTTTCAAAGAAGATTTGATTCCGCGTCGTTCCGATCGCTTCGTGTTTGCCCTCGCCCCGTTTTTGGCGCTGGTCCCGGCGTTCCTCGCCTTTTCAATCATTCCGTTAGGCGGAGACTTCCGCGATGGCAACGATGGCATCGTCACGTGGTTTGGCGTTGAAACACGGGTGCAACTCGCCGACCCGCACATCGGAGTGTTGTTCGCCCTCGCAATCTCTTCAATCGCGGTGTACGGCATCATGCTGGCTGGCTGGTCGAGTGGTTCGAAGTATCCGCTGCTGGGTTCGGTGCGCGCCTCGGCTCAGATGGTGAGCTACGAAGCAGCGCTCGGGTTGTCGCTGGCATCGGTGATTTTGGTGTCAGGAACACTTTCCACGAGTGGCATCGTGGGCACACAGACGACGCTCACCAACTGGAATGTCGCGGCCACCGGCATTGTGCCGTTCATTATCTTTCTTATCGCTGCCACCGCCGAACTCAATCGTCCACCATTTGATCTGGTGGAAGCCGAGCAGGAACTCGTCGGTGGCTTCAACACCGAGTATTCGTCAATTCGATTCGCGCTATTTTTTCTTGCCGAGTTCATGAACACCGTCACGATGTCGGCGTTGGTCGTGACCTTATTCTTCGGTGGGCCACAGCCCCCGTCATACGGTGGAGTCACGCTGGATATTCCATTGATTCCCAACGGTCTTGAAGGCACGATTTGGCTTCTTGCCAAGGTGGTTGTGTTTCTCTACATCTATGTCTGGTTCCGGGCTTCGCTACCACGCTTGCGTTACGACCAGCTCATGGATTTCGGTTGGAAAGTGCTGATTCCAGCCTCGCTTGGATGGTTCATTTTGTTGGCAGCCCAGCGCTTGGCACGCAATGAGGACTGGAATATTTTTGCAACCACCGCAATTGCCGTGGCGGTATTGGGTGTGTGTTATGTGCTCATGCAGGCGGCATTCGCTGTGAGCAACAAGACTCGTGAGCGAGAAGGAGCACAGTTCTAGATGGGTTATCTCGGAGGCTTTCTTGTGACGCTGCGCCAGCACGGTCGCAAGAACCGCGTGACCACGCAGTATTCGGGCGGACGGTTGTTCAAACGCGACAAGCGCAATGCCGCAACCATGGACGAAAAAATTGACAAACCCGAGCGTTTGCACGGGCGCCACGTGCTCAATCGCTATGAGGATGGCATGGAGAAGTGCATCGGTTGCGAGTTATGTGCAGCGGTGTGCCCAGCCAAATGCATCCATGTGCGTGGCGCCGACAATGACCCCGATAACCCGACATCCCCTGGTGAGCGCTTCGGCTGGATTTATGAGATCAACTATCTGCGCTGCATTCACTGCGACCTCTGTGTTGAAGCGTGCCCAACCGAGGCAATTACCGAGACCAAGCTGTTCGAATTTTCATTCACCAATCGCAAGGATGCCATCTACACCAAGAACGAATTATTGGTAGGGGACGACGGCAAGCCGCGGCATTTGCCATGGGAGGACTGGCGCCCAGGTGAAGACGAGCACACTTCGGCGTGGATGCGGGCCACCGCATCTGCGGGTGACGCCGAATTTGTCGGCGTGGTGTCGTGGGCAGGCGAGCTCGGTTACGGAGTGCGAGCGGCCGAGGCAGCCCAGAGCGAGGCCGACGAATCGTCAACGCAAGGTGATGGTGCACGGCACTAATGGAGCTGATTGTTTTTGTTCTTGCCAGTGCGATGATGCTGATTGGCGCCTTCGGGGTCATCACGCGCCGTAACCCTGTGCATGCGGCACTGTCACTCGTGCTCACGTTGTTTGGTGTGGCGGTGCATTTTGTGGCGCTTGAGGCATATTTTTTGGCAGCGGTGCAGATCATCGTGTACGCCGGAGCAATCGTGGTGCTGTTTTTGTTCGTCATCATGTTGCTGGGTGTTGACAAAGCAGAAGATTTACACACCGAGCCACTCGTGGCACAGCGCTGGCTGGCGGGAGTAGCCGGCCTCGGATTATTGGGTCTGCTGGTCATCGCCGTATCACGCGGGGTGGAAATGCTCACCACACGCGCAGAAGGTCTTGCAACGTCGACGGAAGGTGCTTCTGGTGATGCCAACATCCAACAACTGGCCCGCTCGGTCTTTGGTGACTATGTGGTGGCGTTTGAACTGACATCGATTTTGTTGGTGGTTGCCGTTGTCGGCACCGTGATGCTGGCGCGTCGGCGCGTGCCGGGGGAGTCGTGATGCCCGAGCCAACGACGCTGTCCTACCTAGTCGTCGCCGCCTTGTTGTTCGTCATGGGCACGGTGGGTGTGATGGTGCGGCGTAATCCGCTGATCATGTTCATGTGCATTGAATTGATGTTGAATGCAGTCAACTTGTCGTTCGTTGCGCTGGCTCGCGAACTTACGGATATCAATGGCCAGTCAATTGTGTTCTTTGTTTTGGTCGTTGCGGCGGCTGAAGTGGTTGTTGGGTTGGGCATCATCGTTGCAATCATGCGCAATCGATCCAGCCTGAGTGCCGATGACATGGCGGAGTTGGCGGGCTAAGCACATGACGAATCTGGTGTGGTTGGTACCGTTCTTGCCGCTTGTCGGCGGACTGATGTTGATCGTTGTCGGTTCACGTATCGGTGAGCCGCGTGCGGGCTGGCTTGCCACCCTGATGACTGCTGCATCATTTGCGGTGACTGTGGCGGTGTATTTCGACCTACTCGGAATGCCCGCCGAAGAGCGCTCGCATGTAGTGACGCTGTTTCAGTGGATTCCCGTCGGAGCCCTGCAGATCGACTTTGCTCTGCTGGCAGACCCGCTCAGCATCACGATGGCGTTATTCGTAACCGGCATCGGCTCATTGATTCATTTGTACGCAATTGGGTATATGCATGGCGACCCGAAGTTTGCCAAGTTCTTTTTGTATCTCAACTTGTTCGTGTTCTCCATGTTGATGTTGGTGCTCGGCGAAAACCTGCTCGTGACGTTCCTTGGCTGGGAGGGCGTGGGGGCGTGCTCATATTTCCTTATTTCGTTTTGGCACACCCGCAATAGTGCAGCCGTGGCCGGCAAAAAAGCTTTCGTCACCAACCGCATCGGTGACTGGGGCGTGATGACTGCGATGTTCGTGGCTTTCTCGGCAGTTGGCTCGGTGTCATACAAGGCCATCAACGAAGCGGCGCTCGAGGGCACCATTTCACAAACGGCAATCTCGGCGATTGCAGTGCTGCTCTTCGTCGGTGCGTGCGGCAAGAGTGCGCAATTGCCGTTGTATTTCTGGCTGCCAGATGCCATGGAGGGGCCAACACCCGTGTCGGCGCTTATCCACGCTGCAACGATGGTGACTGCAGGCGTGTTCTTGATGACGCGAGTTGGCCCTGTGCTCACATCGTCGTATGGCTGGGTACCCGACACGATTGCCATCGTCGGTGCAGGGACTGCACTCTTTGCTGCATCAATTGCGGTGGCCCAACACGACGTCAAGCGAGTGTTGGCGTATTCAACCGTCTCGCAACTCGGGTTCATGTTTCTGGCGATTGGCTCGGGGGCCTATGTCGCGGCAATTTTCCACATGATTACTCACGCGTTCTTCAAAGCGCTGCTGTTTTTGGGTTCGGGTTCGGTCATTCACGGCATGCACCACGAACAAGACATGCGCAAGATGGGTGCTTTGCGTGTAGCCATGCCGATCACCGCGTTTACGTTCATCATCGGTTGGCTGGCGATTGCCGGTGTGCCGCCATTCGCCGGCTTTTGGTCGAAGGATGAAATCTTGCTGTATGTATATGCCGACAACCGATTGCTCTACGTCGTAGGCATGGTCACTGCGCTACTCACGGCGTATTACATGACGCGCCAAGTCATCATGGTGTTTTTCGGCCAAGCGCGCTGGCACGATGCAGCCAGCGAACACGAAGCGCACGGCGATTTTCGTCCGCATGAAAGCCCCAAGGTCATGCTTGTGCCGCTGGTGGTGTTGGCGGCTTTATCGGTGGTGGGTGGGGCCATGCAATTGCCGTTCAGCAAGAAGTTGCATTTTTTGGAGCATTGGCTCGAGCCGGTGGTGCAGGAGGCTGAGCGCAGCATCAAGGGCACTTGGGCATACGACAACAAGTACGTGTTGTTACTGGCCGCCATCGTGGTGGCAATCGCCGGAATTCTGCTGTCGGTTGCGGTGTATGCCAAACGGCGCTTGCCGACTATCGAGCCGAAGATATTGGAGAACGCTTGGTTCTATGACGCCACCGTCGCCCGTTTAGTTGGCGGCCCTGGTGCTGGCGTGTTTCAGGCCGTCACCAACTTTGACGCCAAAGTTGTCGATGGTGCAGTTAACGGGGCAGGTGCCGTGGCGCGGGGCCTTGGCACGCAGGTGCGGCGTTCGCAGTCGGGTTTCGTGCGTGCTTATGCAGTGATCATCTCGCTGGGCACAGTGGTTGTGCTCGCATGGTTCGTATGGCGTGGGTGGCTGGCATGAGCGTGATTCTCGCAGCGGCAACCGGCTCGTCAATCGGCTCATCCACCTTGGCGTTTCCGATTCTCACTGGGCTGGTGCTGACGCCATTGATCGGCGCAATTGCGGTGTTGTTTTTTGGTCGGCTGCGACCTGAGTGGACAAAAATGGCTGCGCTCACATCGAGTGTTGCCACTGGCGCCCTCAGTTTGTGGGTGC
>SYEA01000002.1 GCA_005800965.1 Actinomycetota bacterium
CTGGCTCAGCGCATCGTCGCCAACGAAGTGCCCGAAACGTTGACCAACAAACAGCTCTACACACTTGACCTCGGTGCCCTTGTGGCCGGTAGCCGTTACCGCGGTGATTTTGAAGAGCGCCTCAAGAAAGTGCTCAAGGAAATTCGCACGCGCGGCGACATCATTCTTTTCATCGACGAGATCCACACTTTGGTCGGCGCTGGTGCCGCGGAGGGTGCGATTGATGCAGCCTCAATTTTGAAGCCGATGTTGGCTCGTGGAGAACTGCAGACCATCGGTGCCACGACGCTCGACGAATTCCGCAAACACTTCGAGAAAGATGCCGCCCTCGAACGACGTTTCCAACCAGTCAAAGTTGACGAGCCATCGGTGGCACACACGATTGAAATCTTGAAGGGCATTCGCGACAAGTACGAAAGCCATCACCGCGTGACCATCACAGACCAAGCGCTCGTTGCCGCTGCCAACATGGCTGATCGCTACATCTCCGATCGCTTTTTGCCAGACAAGGCGATCGACCTCATTGACGAAGCCGGCAGCCGCCTGCGCATCATGCGCATGAAGACTCCGCCAGATTTGAAAGAAATTGAAAACAAAATCAAAGACATCCAAGCTGCCAAAAAGAAGGCAGTCGAAGACCAGCGCTTTGAAGAAGCCGGCCGCCTGCGCGATCAAGAGCGCACCCTGCTGGATGAGCGCGCCCAAAAAGAAGCAGACGTCAAAGCCCAAGGCATCAACCTGTACGACGAGGTCAACGAAGAGGCCATCGCCGAAGTGCTGAGTGTTTGGACGGGCATCCCGGTCTACAAACTCACCGAAGAAGAGACTGCAAAATTGCTCAATATGGAAGCCGAGCTGCATAAGCGCATCATCGGCCAAGAAGACGCAATCAAAGCAGTGAGCCAAAGCATTCGTCGCACACGAGCGGGCCTCAAAGACCCGAAGCGTCCGAGCGGATCGTTCATTTTCTTGGGCCCAACTGGCGTCGGTAAGACCGAGCTTGCCAAAACATTGGCCGAGTTCTTGTTCGGTGATGAAGACGCCTTGATCTCACTCGACATGAGTGAATACATGGAAAAGCACACGGTCAGTCGTCTCGTAGGTTCGCCTCCGGGATACGTGGGCTACGACGAAGGTGGCCAACTCACCGAGGCCGTGCGCCGCAAGCCGTTCTCGGTTGTGCTCTTTGACGAAATCGAAAAAGCACACGCCGACGTGTTCAACACGCTGCTGCAGATTCTTGAAGAGGGTCGCCTCACCGACGCGCAAGGCCGCACCACGGACTTCCGCAACACGGTCATCATCATGACGTCGAACCTTGGCACGCAGGATTTGCGCAAAGCCAACGTCGGGTTCGGCAAGAACGACGAAGCGATGTCATACACCCGCATGCAGGCCAAGGTGAACGACGCTCTGAAGGTGCACTTCCGCCCCGAGTTCTTGAACCGCATTGACGAAGTCATCGTGTTCCACGAACACACCCAGCAAGCCGTCGTGTCGATGGTGGACCTCATGAGCAAGCGCCTTGTCGGTCAACTCGAAGGCCTCGGTCTGGGTCTTGAACTCACCGACCCGGCCAAAGAACTGCTCGCCAAGCGCGGCTACGACCCACAACTGGGTGCTCGCCCATTGCGTCGTGCGTTGCAACGCATGATCGAAGACCCGCTGTCAGAGCGACTCTTGAACAAGCAGTTCGTTGCGGGTGAGATCGTGGTGGTCGGAGTCGAAGATGACCCCGAAAACCCAGGCGAACAACGCATCACATTCACTGCAGTCGAGGGCTTCAAGCCTCCCGTAGGTATCGATCTCGCAGGGGCAGGCGAAGGCGGCAACGCCACCAGCGAGTGAATACCTCCGGCGGATTCATCCGTCGCACGCTGAGGAAAGTAGATGTGTTTCGTGGGGCTGGCCAGAGTGGTCTCATTGGTCTCGCGCTGGCAGTGGTCGTGCTTTCGGGCTGTCGGGTGGATCTCGCCACAAGCGTGAACGTGGCCGAAAACGGCAGTGGCACCATTTCGGTGGTGGTTACTGCGGATGCCGACGCCGTGCGTAACGCACCTGAATTAGCAACCTCGCTCAATGTTGACGACTTGCGGGCAGCAGGTTGGGCTGTCGACGTGCAAAACCCGGCAGCAAACGGTGGCCTGTCAGTCGTTGTTGCCCGAAACTTTGCGACAGTTGACGAAGCATCACTATTTTTGACACAACTTTCCGGCGATAGCGGACCACTGCGCAATATCGCACTCACCCGCACGGGCGGGGTCAACGATGCTTCGTATCAATTCAGCGGTGTTGGTGGGTTACCCGAGGGCTTGGCGGGGTTTGCCGATGCCGACGCGCTCACGGCATTGGGTGAGGCACCTTTTGCTGCGGCACTCGCCGAACGAGGCGGAGTACTCGGCGATGTGCTGGGTGTTTCGCTCGCACTCACGCTGCCTGGCGAACCCGGTGAAATTGATCAGACCACAGCGACCATCACGCCACGACAAGCCGACGACGCTTCCACCACCTTCACCTGGAATCTTGCCCTTGACTCCAGCGATAGCCCCCTCACTGCCTTTACGCGTGACCGCGATATTTCGGCAATGGTGGCTTGGTACGTGGCTCGCGGATTGTTGGTGTTCATGATCGTGTTGGTTGTCGCAGCAATGGCCTACGTCGCCACAGTGGTGTACCGCCGACGCCGCTCAACACCCGCATCGTAGAGTTGGCGCGTGCCACGTCTTCGAACCGTCTACATCTGTTCGGCGTGTATGGCCCAACACCCGAAGTGGAATGGCCAGTGCACCACATGTAGCGCCTGGAACACACTGGTCGAAGACGTAGTGGGTGGCGACTCGCCAGTGGTCTCGAAGACAGTTGCTGTCAGCCGTTCCCTCAATTCCGCTAGCCAGCCCCTCCCCATCGGCGATATTGCTCATACCTCGGCTGCAGCAACCCCCACCGGCATCAGCGAATTTGATCGAGTGCTCGACGGCGGTCTCGTGCCGGGCTCGGTCACCTTGGTGAGTGGTGAACCTGGCATTGGCAAATCCACATTGTTGCTGCAAATTGTTGGGGCTTGGTCTGGTGTGGCGTTGTATGTGAGTGCTGAAGAGAGCGCCCAACAGGTTCGACTCCGTGCCGACCGCATTGGCGTTAACGGCTCGAGCACACTGCTGGTATCAGCCATGTCACTCGGCGACATCGTGGCGGCCATCGACAAAGTGAAACCCACTCTTGTGGTGATCGACAGCGTGCAAACAATTGCCGATGAAACTGTCGAATCGGCACCAGGTTCGGTCACCCAGGTGCGCGAGTGCGCATTCCGACTCGTGCAAGAAGCTAAGGCTCGCAACGTGGCAATTATCTTGGTGGGCCACGTCACCAAAGACGGCAACATCGCCGGCCCACGGTTGCTCGAGCATGTGGTTGACACCGTCATTTCGTTCGAAGGTGATCGTCTGCACTCATTGCGCATGGTGCGAGCGGTGAAACACCGTTTTGGCACCACCAATGAACTCGGACTGTTCGAAATGACCGAACAGGGTTTGCTGGGGGTGCCTGATGCCAGCAACATGCTGCTGGCAGATCGTCAACATGGAGTTGCTGGTTCGGTGGTGGTGCCAACCATTGATGGCCAGCGACCATTGCTGGTTGAAGTACAAGCGCTCACCACCAGGGTTACTACTGGTGTGACGCCGCGGCGCAGCGCACAAGGTGTCGAGTCTTCTCGCTTGGCAATGCTGCTGGCCGTGCTCGAGCGCCGTGCGGGTATCCCCTTCGCATCGCTTGAGGTGTACGCATCCGTTGTTGGCGGTGTGCGGCTCAACGACCCGGGCAGCGACTTAGCGATGTGCTTGGCATTGGCATCAGCCGCTCTTGATCAACCAGTGCATGCAGACATGGTTGCCTTGGGTGAAGTGGGGCTCGGCGGCGAAATTCGCCATGTCACCCACCTCGAGCGACGCATCATCGAAGCAGAGCGAATGGGATTCGATCGAGTGCTCATCCCCGCCAACAGCAAAGCCTCCGATCTACAGCGTGCGTCAGTGCTGCGGGCTGCGACAATCAGCGACGCCATCGCCCTTTCCTTCTAAGGTTGCTGCGTGCGAGTTGCGGTCATGTCGCCGACATACAACGAACGCGACAATGTCGACGACTTTCTCCAGCGAGTACTTGCCGCAGTTCCCTCGGCTGACGTGTTTATTGTTGACGACAACAGCCCCGATGGCACCGGTGATCGAGTTCGCGAGCACGGCGCAACAAACCCCAAGGTGCACCTCGTTGCTCGCCGCGGCCCACGTGGCTATGCCGCCGCAAGCCGCGAGGGCCTTACGCAAATTGCCGCGGCCGGCTACGACGCGATTGTCACCATTGACTGTGATCTCTCCCACGATGCACGGGTCATTCCCACCATGCTCGAGCGCATCGCCCAAGGCGCCGACGTAGTCATTGGCTCGCGATACGTGTCTGGTGGAGGTGTCAGCAACTGGTCCCTTGGCCGACGCCTGCTTTCGCGATGTGGCAACTGGTACACCGCAGTCATGCTGGGTGTCGGTGTGCGTGACTGCACAACGGGGTTTCGCGCCTATCGCGGCGACATCATCCGAGCCGGAACAATTGCCGAAACCACATCAAATGGTTACGCGTTCCTTACCGAGGTGCTGCTTCGCTTGCGTCAACGCGGTGATTGTCGCATCGTCGAAGTACCGATCTTGTACGAAAATCGTGTCGCTGGCGACTCAAAGATGAGCAAGACGATTATTAGCGAATCCATGCTGCGTGTCACCGGCTGGGGCTTCGAACGTATTTTTCGCCGCCGCTAACACGCTGTGGTTGTGCAGCTGACTGAAGTGTTCATCACCAGGCATCATGCGCAAACCTGCCGTGGCGGCTGCGAGCAAGGCCTCATCATCATTCAAGTGTTTGGCCAATTGGGCAGCCGTTTCGACAGCCCGAGTCACGAGCCAAACGAAGGTTGACGTGATGCCCTCGGCGTCGGCCCACGCGTAATCTTCGCCAGCGAACGGTAGGCCCCGAACCAGCGCTAGCACCCCACATAGTTCTTCAAGCGCGCGAGTCGTGGAGAGTTCA
>SYEA01000020.1 GCA_005800965.1 Actinomycetota bacterium
CAACGACCACGCTGGATTCGCTCGCTGACATTGCCGAGGTAAGTAGTGGCCACGACATCAGCGCCGAAAGTATTTTGTCGCTCCGGCCCTCTGTGGTAATCGGCGACACCCGGACTGGTCCACCCGAGGCAATTCAACAGTTGCGTGGGGCAGGTGTGCCAGTGCTTCTGGCACCCGAGGTGTGGTCACTCTCGGCGCTGCCGCAACGTGTGTCGATGATTGCCGAGGCACTCGGCGTGCCAAATTCTGGCAAAGATCTCATTGAACTGAGCGAACGAGCAGTTGCAGATGCCCTTCAGGCGGTCGCTTCATATGCGTCGGTACCACGTGTTGCGTTCTTGTACGTGCGCGGAACTGCTTCGGTGTATCTGCTCGGCGGTTCGGGTTCTGGCGCCGACGAGTTGCTCGCTGCTGCCGGGGCACTCGACGTCGGCGCAGCCAACGGGCTTTCGGCCTACACCCCACTCACCGCCGAAGCAATCGTGCAAGTCAACCCCGACGTGCTCTTGGTCATGACTCGCGGTTTGGATTCGGTGGGTGGCATCGACGGGCTCTTGGCGTTGCCCGGCATCTCGAGCACTCGTGCAGCGAAATCGCGGGCCGTAATTGCAGTTGACGACGACCTACTACTGTCATTTGGTCCGCGCACGGGGGCGCTCATCACCCGACTCGCGGAACTTCTCGACATGTACAGCAGCGACACATGACCACCGCCCGGCGAACGAGTATTTATGCCGTTGGAATCTTCTTATTGGCGCTGTTGCTTGCCACCACATTGGTGTCGCTTGCGTCTGGTGCGTTCCAGATTTCATTTCCTGACTTGCTACGCATCATCGGCAACGGGCCCAGCGACGAGTCGATTGATGTAGTTGCTCACAACGTGTTCTGGCAGGTACGCCTGCCGCGTGTTGTGCTGGCAGTGGTGGTCGGAGCCAGTCTTGCCGTTGCGGGTGTGATTATGCAGGGTATTTTTCGCAACCCGCTTGCCGAGCCTGCAACCGTTGGTGTGTCAGCGGGTGCCGCCGTTGGCGCGGTAATCGCCATCATCGTTGGGCTCAACGAGTTTCCACTCGGTGTGCAGATCGCTGCGTTCATCGGCGGAACGCTGTCGACTGCCCTCGTCTATGTGTTGTCTCGATCTGATGGCAAGACCGAGGTCGTCACATTGATTCTCACTGGTATCGCAATCAACGCCTTCGCTGGTGCCGTGATCGGTTTCGGTGTCTTTGTCGCCGATGACGACGACCTGCGCTCAGTTACATTTTGGAGTCTTGGCACGCTCGGGCTCGCCACTTGGAAGGCCGTCGGTGTGGTCACGCCACTCGCTCTCTTGGGCATGCTCATCAGCGCAAAGTTTTCCCGTGTTCTTGATGTCCTCGCGCTTGGTGATCGGCCTGCCACTCATCTTGGAGTGCGCGTCGAACCCGTGCGACTGCAGGCCATTGCAGTCGTCGGCCTGCTTGCGTCGAGTGCCGTGGCAGCGACTGGCATCATTGCATTCGTGGGTCTACTCGTGCCGCACATCATGCGCATCGTGCTCGGCCCGCGCCACCGGCACCTGTTGTGGACTTCGGCCCTTCTTGGGGCGACCGTCACGCTGCTCGCTGATCTGGCCGCACGCACGTTGCTTTCACCAGCCGAACTCCCACTCGGGGTCGTGACTGCATTAATTGGAGCACCATTCTTTTTGCTCCTACTTCGCACCACTCGTCGCGGCCAAGGCGGTTGGGCATGACCACTGCACTCGTCGCCAAAAATCTTGTCGTCGTCCGCGGTGGCTCCACCTTGCTCAATGATGTTTCGTTGACAATTGAGTCTGGCGAGCTCCTGGCAGTCATCGGCCCCAACGGCTCGGGCCAATCGACCTTGCTTGGTGCTATCGCCGGCGACTTCGTTCTCGACGGCGGCTCGGTGACCCTGAATGGCAGTGATCTGGCCGGTCTGGCTCCTCGCGACTTAGCCCGCGCGAGAGCCGTGTTACCACAACAAATGGTCATCTCATTTCCGTTCACGGTCCGCGAGATCGTGGCGATGGGTCGCAGTCCGTGGCGTGATAACAACGATGACACGCATATTGACGCCGCCATGCATCGGCTTGATGTGGCTTCACTGCATACGCGTATCTATCAAACACTTTCAGTCGGCGAGCAGGCACGGGTTTCGATGGCGCGGGTGCTGGCACAAGACACACCCCTGTTGTTGTTGGACGAACCAACTGCTGGGCTTGACATCGGCCAACAAGAGCGGTTTCTGGCTATTGCCCGCTCGCTCGTTGACGAAGGTCGCGGCGTTGTGGCAGTGCTGCACGACCTCAATGTCGCCTTGCGATTTGCCACCCGAGTCCTGGTGTTACATGAAGGTCGTTGTGTCGCCAGTGGCGACCCGCAATCTGTGCTTACTCCGGTGCTGTTGAGCGATGTTTATCACCAAAAAATTCAAGTAACTACCACGGCCGAGGGCCGCTCAATAATCCTGCCCGAACATCAATAATCTGCGCGTCGGTGTACGCTCGCGCCATGTCGGATTTGGTGCTCGACTCCTTACGGCGACGGATGCGGGCCATCTTTTCGCTCTACGAAGATGCCGTATCCACCATGGATCTTCGGCACATCAACTACAAAGAGCGTGACGATGTGCTGCCAATTGCATTCAGCCTGTTCCACATCGTAAACATGATTGATGCGTCGCTCATGCTGCTCAACGGCAAGCCACCACTGTGGAACGATGAGTGGGCCGCCCGTGTTGGCCCCGCAATCGCTGACCACGGCAAACACCGAACGGTCGAAGAAATGGTGCACCAACAAATCGGAGACTATGCAGCCTTCACCGACTACATGTCACAGGTGTTCAACCGGGTCGAATCATGGCTGGTTGAACTTTCACCTGACGACCTGTCACGTGTCATCTTCGCCAAGCCATACCCACCGCAAGTAGCAACAACATTCTCGGCACGCGTCGGTGGTGATGTTGGCATCACGGTGCTTGACGGGCTCGAATGTTGGATTTACCAGCACGCCTTGCGGCACATGGGCGAAATTGAATACGCGCGCCACCTTGTCGGCTTGCGCGGTATGACTTCGTAGAGATCCTTCGTCGGGTAATTGTCAGGCGGCTATCGCAAGGCAGTTATACGACGGTCACGCGATTGAGTGACAACATGCTGCACCAGTAAAAATCACGACGAGTTCCACAGGCCGGAAACACCACCGATTGAATCGGCGACCCTGTGTCGGCACGGGCAATCTCTCGGCCTGTTGAGATATCGCGCACCACCACTTGCTCGACCCCACGCTCCTGGTCGTAATGCGCACTCACAAACTCGCCCGACTCGGGGTACAACAACATGTGTGATCCGTGGTTTTGCTCGACCGACCACACTTTGCGCACTCTCGTGTCGTCGTACGAGAACCCCGCCAACACACCATTACCAGAATCAAAACCGACCACCATTTGGCGTTGCTCGTCGACGAGTGGCGGATTCGCAACGACACCACCAGCCAGCCCACAAACTTCGTTAAGAGATACTCGACCACTTGCCAGATTCACACGCACAAGATGCAACGGTGCTGTTGCAGTGCCAACACCGCGCAAGGTGCCAGCAAACTTATGAGTCGACTCGCCGTTGTCTAAAAACCACGCATCAGAATCTGTAATAACCACATCCCAGCCGTAGGTCTGGCCTTGTAGTTGCCGATATTCAGCACGCCATCCATCTGAACGCAACGATTCGCCATCCCAGCGCACTCGCCACAGCGACGAGGTGCCGACTACGTAGACGTCGTTTTCGTTGGCCGAGAGTCGGGCAATCGAAGCCTCGGGAAGATCGAGTGTGGCAACGATGTTCAGCCCAGTCGGCTCGAGTACCACGAGTTGCGTTGGCGCAAATGGTTCTTTCATCTCGTTGCCTGGTCGCGAACCGCCAAAATCTTTGGTGACCAAGTACCCATCGGGCAACACAACAAAACTGTTGTACGGCCTTACCCGTGGCAACTCACGTGAGGCCACAACCTGCAATCTGCGATTCAATCGGTGTGCATGATTACCGAACACCACATACACATCCCCGTTGGGGTGCACCGCAGTACCACCTGGCCATGCCGGTCCACCTGTGAGATGCTCGCTGGTGGCGAGTGTTTCGAGAGTTTCCGGATGCACACGCTCCACCCACGACACAGCGCCATCGCCACCCGTGTGGCAAAGCACGAATACGTCATCGGATGACGCAACCACCACCATGGTGACCACCATCATCGACCGGCTGGTGACCTGCAGCGTCTCGCCCGCCGCAATGGCTAAGCGTGCACCGTTAATCCACTGCAGCCGACGTGGGCCGCCGTCTTCTGTTGACCACGTCACAGCGTGAAATGTAGTTCAGTCAGGCACCCGTCTCGGTAGTCTGACACTCATGCGAAAAATTCTGGTGCTGATAGGTGCACTGGCCTTAGTCGGTTGCACTTCTGCTCAGCCACTGGCCGTCGACTTGACTCCCTCGGCTGAGCGCGGCTTGAAACTTTCTCAGCAATCAGGTTGCGCGTCGTGTCATGGTGCAGATTTTGGTGGTGGCACTGGCCCCACTTGGCAAGGCATCATCGGGCAGTCCGTGGCTTTTAAGGGTGGCTCGTCAGGTGTAGTTGATCGTGACTATCTCGTTGAAGCCATCAAATACCCCGACAAGAAACTCCGCGTTGGCTATTCAGTAGCGATGCCGTACAACAATCTCACCGATGATCAAATTTCTGACATCGTCGACTACATCGAAGCACTTTCGCAGTAGTTCAGCCCCGGCGAATGTGGTCGGGAGTTGGCATCGCAACACCTGCGCCGTCTGATTCGGGTTCCCCAAACACAATCTTGACGGGCACGACCCCACCCCAATAAGGCAGGTCGTAATCGCTGGCTGGGTCTTCAACTGGCGGACCAGTGCGAATTTTTGCCGAAGCATTTTCCAGCGAGAGTCTCCACACGGTGGTCTGACGAGTCTCGGGGCGACTTGGCTCGCGGGCATTGCCGACGCGCCCTGGCAACAAAAAGTTGCTGAGCACGGTGAGTGCACGGTCGCGTTCGTCTCCATCCAACGACACCGGCACACCAGTGACCACCACACTGCGGTAGTTCATTGACGAGTTGAATAGTGATCGTGCAACCACCAACCCGTCCAACAACGTGACCGTTACGCAGATGGGGCCATCCGTTCGCATCAGGCGGCTTGCGACTGAACCGTGAATCAAAATACTGTCGCCGTCCAGCGCATACGCCATGGGAATCACCACCGGTGCACCCTGAGCGTCAATGATGCCAACATGTGCGACCAAGCCATCGGCAAGAATCTCTCGCACTCTTTGGGGTTCGCTACTGCCCCGCTCGGGGTGCCGTTTGATTTCTCCCATGATGAGCCGAGGCTAGGTGACGGTTAGCGTCGCCTCATTACTTCTGAAACAGCCGCTGCGGCACCCTCGCTCAAACACGCTTATCGCGTACTCGCCCTCACGTCTATTGCCGTTTTCCTAGTCTCGCTTGACCTGTCGATTGTCGTCGTTGCCAAGCGCACGATCGACGAAGACCTTGGTGGCGGAAGTCTTCTCACCTGGGTGTTTTCTGCTTATGCCATCGCCTATGCGGCAGCCTTGCTGACTGCAGGACGCTTTGCGGATGTGTTCGGTCGTAAGCGAAGTTTCATTCGAGGTGTGTTGTGGTTCAGTTTCGGCTCGCTGCTGTGTGGCTTTGCACCAACTGCATGGTTTTTGATTGCAGCACGAGTGGTACAGGCTTTTGGTGGCGCACAATTGTCACCTGCCTCGCTAGCACTCGTGCTGCCGGAGTTTCCGGTGGAGAAGCGGACACAAGCCATAGCCATCTGGGGTACCTCTGGCGGGCTGGCGGCAGCACTCGGGCCGTCAATCGGTGGCGTCTTGGTCGACCTACTCGGCTGGCGCTCATTGTTCTTTGTCAACATTCCATTCACCCTGCTCACCGTGTTGCTCGGTCGAAAGATTTTGCGTGAATCAAAAGATCCGAACGCCGAACGCAAGGTGGACTATCCGAGTGCAGTACTTGGCTTCTCGGGTGTTGCCTTGATTGTGCTCGGCATCTCACAAAGTGAGGTTTGGGGCTGGGCCAGTGGCACCACCATCGCCGCACTCATCGCCGGAATCGTGTTGTGCGCAGCATTCGCCCGACGCTGCCACTCTGCGGCCAACCCCATTCTCGATCTCTCGCTGTTTCGTCTACGTTTCGTGGTGGCGGCAAACGTCGCGGGTGTTCTTTTCAGCATGGGCTTCATCGGCATGTGGCTGCTCAATACGTTTTGGTTGCAAGCGGTATGGGGCTATGGAGTGGCAACGTCTGGCCTTGCCACATTCCCTGGTCCGGCTAGCGCCGCGTTTGTCGCGCCATTTGCCGGCAAGTATGCCGATCGATTCGGCCACTCGCGGGTGCTCTTCGTTGGGGCATTGCTGCTGGCGGGTGGCACCTTCGGTTTGAACGCAACGATTCCCGACTCACCTGCATATCTCACTAACTACTTGCCGTGGATGCTCATCACCGGAGTCGGCGTTGGCCTGAGCATCTCGACACTCTCGAGTTCTGCCACGGCGTTCTTGAAGCCGACGCAGTTTGCAATGGGCTCGGCACTCAACAACACCTTTCGACAAGTTGGTACGGCACTGGGTGCTGCGCTGTCACTGGCAATCGCAGCCCCGACACTCTCGCGTGTCGAAACTGCCCGAAGCGCGGGTCAATCGGTGCTCGATGTATCAAAAACCGAAATTCATGGTGCGTGGCTGATGAATGCCTTTATTTATCTCTCGGCCGGCATCGCAATGCTTGCCATCTTCAAGCGGCCCACCGAATCACAAATGGATGATGCCCGCGGCACTTAATCGCCCTTGCGACGCGCCCGCCCGAGCACCGTCGACACCACGCTGATAATCGCACCAGCACCAAATGCTGACCAAAAGCCGCGCACATCAAGGGCACTACTCAGATCACCGACCAACATCAGCATCCACGCATTCACCACGATGCCGAATAATCCGAGCGTCAAAATCAGTGCCGGAAATGCCACCAGGCGAATGAGGTTTCCGAGCACGGCGTTGGCCAAACCGAATAGAGCAGCAACCCAGAGGTGACTCCACAGTCCATCGGCAATCGCGATGCCACCAATCACTAAATCGGCCAACCACACTGCGACGGTGAGAACCGCCCAGCGAACAATCAGGTTCACGCTTGGGGCCTCGATGCGACAAACAGTGGAATCCGACGAGATGTCTTTTCTTTGTACTGGGCATACGGCGCAAACACCGCAACGCTGCGCGCCCACCAGGTGTTGTACTCTTCACCCTCCACCAGCCGCACGTGCACAAGAAATGGCTCGGGGCCGTCTTGCACTGTTACCTCGGTTGGGTGGGCAACCAAGTTGTGGTACCACGCCGGATGCTTCGGCGCGCCACCATACGACGCCACCAATGCGTACTCACCGTTGCACTCAACGCGCATCAAAGCAATTTTGCGCACACTCCCCGACGCAACACCCCGCATTGACACGATCACAACAGGAATGCCCGTTTCACGTAGGGTGCCGCCTTCGCGTCCGCCCGTGCGCTCATATTGTTCGACTTGATCGCGCACCCATTGCATGGTGCTGGGGATGTATTCACCCGCAAGTTGTGTCATGCCCAAAGTCTGTCAGGTTTTCGGGTAGCGCGACCCGTCTGGAAAGTTGCCGTACAACGGGCGGTCTCCGTTAGTTACCGAATCCACCAGTAAGTCACCGCCGACGAATGCACCCTTCCACGAACCACCACGCCCGCCAAACACTTCTTCGCGATCACCACGTGAACGTGGTTTGTTGATGCCTACTTTGAACGACTGAATCTCGTCAACAACTCGTTCGGCAAAGTTCATGTCATCAGTTGCCACCGAGGCAACGAGTGAGCCATTGGATGCATTCATTGCGCTCAAAAATTCGGCTTCAGTATCGACCACGACAATTGAGTCGATCGGCCCGAACGGCTCGGCGTGGTGCAGCGACCAAGCCGACGGTGGTTCAAGTACACACGATGGGGCTGCATACGCCGAGGTGTCTTGGCCCTCGATGAAGCGCCCCTTGCTGAGCGCTGCGTGCAACAGCGGGATGCCACCGGTGGTGATGGCTTCTTCAAACTGAGCAGCCAAGGTCTCGGCTTTGGATCGTTGAATGACTGGGCCGAAATCCAAGTCGGGCAAGGTATCGGTGTCATTTTCTACCGCGCATGGGTGCCCGAACTTCAGCGACGCCACGACGGGGTAATACATCTCAAGAAACTCAGGCAACAGTCGTCGCTGCACCACGTAACGCGGATACGCAGTACAACGTTGTTTGGCGTAGGCAAAACCTTTCTTCAGGTGTCCCGCCAAGTCATTCCACTGCGAATAGTTCCACACACCCCACGCGTTTAAACCTTCTTGTTCCAACACATGTCGTTTGCGCAAGTCGGCCAAGCGCGTCGCAACTTTGCGACCGTTCGTGCGACCCCCGACAAATACCAATGCGCCCAATTCTGGGGTACTGATGAGTGCTTCGCTGAGTTCTGCCCCACTACCCGACACCAACGTGGCGGGCAAACCCGCACGCGCCATCATTGCGTGCGCCAGCGTGAGTGCATGGAAGCCACCTTGAGTTGGGGTCTTTGCCACCACGGCGTTGCCCGCCAACAGCTGCACCAATTCGGCATGCACCAACACACTGAGTGGATAGTTCCATGACGCAATGTTGGATACCGGCCCACCGAGTGGAACGCGATCTTTTAGCTGTCGCTCAATTTGGGTGAGGTACCACTCCACACCATCGAGGCACCGATCAATGTCATCACAGGCGAGCTTCCATGGCTTGCCAATTTCCCACATCAATAGGCCGGCAATCACTTCTCGCTGTTCGCGCAGTAGTGCCACTGCCTTGGTCACTCGCCGCATTCGCTCGTCAAGCGGTATCTTTGACCATTCGGCGTTCTGTTTCACCGCCAACGCCATCGCCCGATGGGCTTCATCGGAAGAAATAATTGGTGCCCCAATAATTTGCGAACCATCCACTGGCACCACGTGCGGTCGAGTGGTGCCACCACTCACCCATTCGCCACCAATCAAGTTGCGCAATGACGAAGTATCAAAAGCCTCTGGTGCCACCGCACGAGCGCGGGCGTGATAATCGACGAATGCGGTTCCTGGCTTCAGATGCAACGACATAGTTACACGCTATGACTTTTCGGCCTGCGCGAGAGCATTTCGTAACATCCCCGGGAAAATAATTGCGTGAAACGGGATGAGCACCCACCAATACAGTCGACCTGCCAGACCACGCGGGCGAAAAATTGCCCGCTGCACGACATGCGTGCCGTCATCTTTGGTGCTTAATCGAAACTCGAGCCATGCTTGGCCAGGCAGCCGCATTTCGGCACACAACAGCAATGTTTCACCTTCTTTCACATCGGCGATACGCCAAAAATCCAGTGCATCGCCCACCCGCAACACATGCTGATCACGTCGGCCAGTACGCATGCCGACGCCACCAAACACCGAGTCGATCCGCCCGCGCAATCGCCACAACCACTCGAAGCCGTACCAGCCTGTTGAACCGCCCAACGACGACAACACCTTCCATACCTCGGCCTTTGATGCACGCGTCGTTTGCTCACGCTCGTCGACGAACAATGAACCACCCGTCCACGCTGGATCGGTGACGGCTACGTCCCATGCTGCCCACGGGCGCGAGGCATCAGTCCAACGAGTAGGCGCATTGGTTCGCTCGATCGCGCGCTTGACTGCTTCATCAAAACTGAGCAGGCCGCCAGGTGGTGGAGGTAGCGCATGCAGCACCGACTTGGCAGGGTCGACCACCACCTTGTTGATGAGTGAGTCAATCAGCGGACGCGCAATCGACGCCGGCACTGGGGTAACGAAACCAACCCACATGCTCGAGACTCGCGGTGAAAGCAACGGCACACGCAGGATGATTCGCCGGCGCAAGCCCGCAGCCAGCGCGTAGCGCGCCATCATGTTGCGGTAGGTAATGGTTTCATTGCCACCCACGTCGAATACACCCTGCACATCTTGTGGGGCACGTGCTGCAGCAACCAAGAAGTGCAGAATGTTGACAATCGCAATCGGTTGCGTCGGGTTGTCCACCCACTTGGGGGTCACCATCGCGGGCAAGTGTTCGGTGAGATAACGCAGCATCTCGAACGATGCCGAGCCCGACCCGATAATCACCCCAGCCCGCAATTCGATAACTGGCACACCGGTGCCAGCCAACATCTTGCCAACCGATCGGCGCGACTCCAGATGCTTGCTCAGGTTTTCGTCGTTGGCGATGCCGCCTAAATACACGATGCGCTTGACACCCATTCGCGACGCTGCCTCGGCAAACGTGCGAGCCATTGCCGACTCGAGATCGTCGAATTTTGCGCCCGTACTAATGGAGTGCAGCAGGTAAAACGCCACATCTACACCGGCAAGAGCCTTGTCCAACGAGGCATCGCTTATTGCGTCACCTTCCACTGCCTCCACCTGACTAATCCATGGCGCATTTGCCACCTTCGCTGCCGAGCGCACGAGCACGCGCACAGCAAAACCTTCTTCCACCAACAGCGGCGCGAGTCGCCCACCGACATACCCGGTAGCCCCCGTGACCAGCACCCGAGTTGTGGAGTGGGCTGGCGTCATGAGTGCGAACACTAGGTGACTATGCCCCGTGAGATGCAACCTAAGTACGCTCGTCATCGTGGCAAACCGATCTACGAACATCCACGAACAGATAACCGCGCGTTTGCGTGAGTCTGCACTCGTGTATACGGCAGGCCGACGCCAATTGGTGGAACTCCTACTTAAGCACGGCCGACCCGCCAGCGTGCCCGAATTATTGAAGAATCGCACACGTTTGACCCAAAGCTCGACCTATAGAAACTTGGCCGACCTTGAAGCCGTCGGCATCATTCACAAAGTTGCCGGTAGCGACGACCACGCCCGTTACGAACTCAACGAAGACCTCATCGGCCACCACCACCATTTGATTTGCGATACGTGCGGATCAATCGACGACTTCGAAGTAAATCTCACTACTGAACGCGAACTCGAACGCGTCTTGCAAAGTGCGGCCAAGTCTGCCCGATTCATGGTTACTGGTCACCGGTTGGATGCAATTGGGGTATGTGCCAACTGCCAGAGGAATCCGACTGCACGGCCAACGAAGTAATTATGCAACTTGCGGATACTCGCCTACTGAGTTTTGATTGCTACGGCACACTCATCGATTGGGAGCTCGGCATCACCGAAACTGTGAGTG
>SYEA01000021.1 GCA_005800965.1 Actinomycetota bacterium
CCTGGTCCGAGCGCCGACAAACGGCGTCGGTGGGTCAAGCCCGACAAGGCATTGGTTTGGTCCATGAATTGCGACAACTGCGACGAGTTGAAGAACTCTTTGATGGCGCCCACGAGCGGACGCACGTTGATGAGCGTCAGCGGCGAAATGCCGTCTTGATCTTGCGAACTCATGCGTTCGCGAACCACACGCTCCATACGCGAAAGACCAATGCGTACTTGGTTTTGGATGAGTTCACCGACTGGACGAACACGACGGTTGGCGAAGTGGTCTTGGTCATCGAGGCGATAACCAGGCTCTTGCTTCACGAGGTGCAACAAATAGGTGATGGTGGCGAGCACTTCGCTGCGGGCCAACACCGTTTGTGATTCGGTCGGGATGTCGATCTGGCCGAGCTCGTTGCCGACTTGCAAACCGAAAGTCTCGGCAAGTTTGCGAACTTCGGCACCGATTTTGCGGTTCAACTTGTAGCGACCGACACGTGATGTGTCGTAGCGACGTGATTCAAAGAATGCGCCTTCGAAGTTGATGCGTGCAGTGTCGACGGTGGCCGGCTCGCTTGGGCGCGTGCGGCGCATGATTTCGATCATCGCTTCGTCGCGGGTTGGGGCGACGTGCTTTTCACGCAGCCACTGCTCTTCGAGGAAGTCGAAGTACTTCACGAAGCGCTCCAAGAAACCTGGTGCGTTTTGCTCGTCGTAGCCGAGTGCGCGCAGGATGAGGAAGATGCTGAGGCGGCGCTTGCGGGCAATACGAGCACCAGCGGTTGGGTTCTTGCCGGGCTTGTGCTCAACGTCGAATTCAAGCCATTCGCCACGCTGTGGGTGGATGGTGCCTTTCACCAACTGGTGCTTGGCGAGGTTACGCAAACGGTAACGCTCTCCTGCTTCAAAAATCACGCCTGGCGAACGCACGAGCTGGGAAACAATCACCTTTTCGATGCCGTTCACGAGGAACGTGCCGCGCTCGGTCATCTTCGGGAACTCACCGATGTAGACAACTTGTTCTTTGATTTCACCCGTGTCGCGGTTGGAGAAACGGGCCTTTACGAAGCGCGACACCGCGTAGGTGTGATGCTTGATGCGGCATTCAGTCTCGGTGAATTTTGGCCCAGGTGTGAGTTCGCGATCGTCGGGATCAAATTCCAACTCGAGTTGCAAACTGCCGTCAGTGGTTTTGATCGGCGAGATGTCAGAGAACACATCCTGCAAGCCGTGGCGCATGAACCACTCGAAACTGTCTTTTTGCACCGCCAAGAGGTCGGGCATTTCCAAAATTTCTTCGAGTGACGCGAACGAATAACGTTCGCGTGCGGCGGCGCGAGACGGCACGAGATAGGACTCCTACTTGCTGGCGGGTGAAATTGCGGGGACTAACGAAGTGCGACGTGGTGATGTGGGCTGATCGCCAATGCACGGTCGCTTGGCCTCTGGAGAGAGGTTTGGCGGGGGCGTTGCACGGCGACTCGTCACGCTACCCGTACGGGGCCGACTTTCCACCCGACAAACGTGTCGAGCGGGCGAGTTCGGCCCCGCCGCGGTAACGCGATCCATTGGCAGGGCTGCCCGCAGGCAACCGCTGACCGGTGTGAACCGATCAGGCCAATTCGACTGTGGCGCCTACTTCTTCGAGCTTGGCTTTTGCCTTGTTGGCATCGTCCTTGCTTACTTTTTCCAAGATGGGCTTCGGTGCGGCATCGACCAGTTCCTTGGCTTCTTTCAGACCAAGGTTGGTGAGCTCACGAACGACCTTGATGACTTGGATGGGCTGGCCACCCTTGTCCTTCAAGACCACCGAAAACTCGTCTTTGTCGTCAGCGGCGGCGGCTGCTGGAGCGCCTCCACCGGCAGCGGCAACGGCCACTGGGGCGGCTGCAGTGACGCCGAACTTCTCTTCGAACGCGTCGAGCAGTTCCTTCAGCTCCAACACGGTGAGGGCTGCGATCCCGTCGAGGATCTGGTCCTTGGTGAGTGACATGTGTATTTCCTCTTTCTTTCTTGGTTACCTGTGGTGATTACGTGTATTCGATCTGTGGTGATGGCGTTGCTTACCTGCCGAGCGGCAGTTCGTTACGCCGCTTCCTTTTGCTCCACGAGCGCTTTCAAGCCGTAAGCGGCTTTACGCGGCAACGCAGAGAGCATGTATGCGGTGTTGGTCATCGGGGCCTTGAGCAGGCCGGCAAGCTTGGCGAGCATCACGTCGCGCGACGGCAGGTCGGCAAGCGCCTTCAAACCCTTTGCATCGACCGCTTTGCCATCAACAACGGCACCCGTCAACTTGAGGGCGGTGTTTTCTTTGGCGAAATCGCGCAGCGCCTTGGCCACTGCCGAAACCTCACCCGATACGAAGGTGATGGCAACAGGTCCACCGACCATGGTCTCCACCGCGGCCATGTCGCCATCGCGAGCAGCAATCTTGACGAGCGTGTTTTTGTACACCTTGTACTCGGCACCCAACGGACGCAGCGCGCGTCGCAACGTGGCCAGTGCTCCCACGGTCAAACCGCGGTATTCAGAGACGATCACAGAATTCGACGCGGCGAACTTTTCGCGAACTTCGGCGACGACGGCTGCCTTTTCGGCGCGTGCTGTTGACATCTGATTTCCTTCCTCGTGTGGCCAGGTTGCCCTGATTATTCACCCCGGCGGGGCGAACCACATTTCTATGGTTGGTAGTGCATGGGCGACGCTATCGGCACTCGGTGCCAGATTGCTACCCCCGCTGGGTTGTGTTTATTCGACGGGTACGCGACGTCTGTTCAACGTCTATTCAACGATGCTTGGGTCGATTCGCACGGCTGGGCTCATGGTTGACGACAAGGTGATGCGCTTCATGTAGCGCCCCTTGGCGGATGCAGGCTTGGAGCGCACGAGTTCGTCCAACACGGCTTTCACGTTGGCGACCAACGCAGACACTTCGAAACTGGCCTTGCCGACTGGCACGTGCACGTTGCCGTAGCGATCCGTGCGATATTCCACCTTGCCACCTTTGAATTCGGTGACGGCGCGGGCCACGTCGGTGGTGACGGTTCCTGTCTTGGGGTTCGGCATCAAGCCACGTGGGCCGAGCGCACGACCGAGTTTGCCGACCATCGGCATGAGGTCGGGCGTGGCGATCACGATGTCGAAGTTCATGTTGCCTTTTTCAATGTCGGTGGCCAAGTCATCGGCACCCACCACGTCTGCCCCAGCATCGCGAGCCAACTTGGCATTATCGCCTTGGGCGAATACTGCGACGCGCACGGTTTTGCCGGTGCCAGACGGCATCGAAATGGTGCCGCGAATGGTTTGCTCGCTTTTCTTGGTATCCAAACCAAGGCGCACCGCGAGATCGAGTGTTTCATCAAACTTGGCTTTCGCCATCGACTTCACTTTGGTGACTGCAGCAGTCATGTCGTGAAGTTCATCGCGATTCAGGCCTGTGGCCGATGCGACATACTTTTTACCGCGGTTATTTTCTGTGGCCATAAAGCCTCCCTCGTTGTTATGGCAGTCGGATGAGGTGATACCGACGAGCCGTTGTTGAAACCCCGACGCTATCGGCGCCGATCTTGTTGCGTGCCTTACGGCGTGACGGTCAGCCCCATGCTGCGGGCGGTGCCGCGCACTTGCTGCTTGGCGGCTTCCAAATCATTGGCGTTCAAGTCGGGCATCTTGCGCTTGGCGATATCTTCGATGTCTTTTTCATTCACCGAGCCGGCCACTTCTTTGCCCGGGTTCTTGGCGGCTTTATCGATGCCGGCCTTTTCACGCAACAGCACCGGAGTTGGCGGTGTCTTCAACTTGAACTCAAACGAGCGGTCGTCGAAAATCGTGATTTCTACTGGAATAACCGTGCCTACTTGGCTTTCAGTTGCAGCGTTGTACTGCTTCACGAACTCCATGATCTGGATGCCGTGGGGTCCGAGTGCGGTACCCACTGGTGGCGCGGGTGTTGCCTTGCCTGCTGGAATCTGAATCTTGACGATTGCGGAGACTTCTTTTTTTGCCATGTGGAAAGTGATCCTTTACTGAGAGTTGTCTGGAGATGTACTGGATGGATGATGAGTTGATTAGAGCTTGGCTACTTGACCGAAGTCCATTTCGACCAATGTGTCGCGGCCGAAAATGTTGACGAGCACTTTCAACTTCATGTGATCGCCATTGATTTCGGCAATCTGGCCTTGGAAGTCGGCAAATGGGCCTTCCTTCACGCGCACTGCTTCGCCAACGTCGTACTCCATCTTTGGCGCTTTGCGCTTGGGCTGCACTTCACCCTCTTCTTTCGGCGCAAAGAAGTGCTGCACTTCCTTCTTCGACAGCGGTGTAGGTCGTTGACCACGCTGGTTTTGCCCGACGAAGCCGGTGATGCCTGGGGTTTGGCGAACACAAAGCCATGACTCGTCGTCGAGTTCGCAACGCACGAGAATGTAGCCAGGGAACATCTTTTTCTGCACGGTCTGCTTGCGGCCGTTCTTGAACTCCACCACATCTTCCATCGGGATGACAATTTCATAGATCTTTTGCTCAAGGTGCATGGTCTGCACGCGCGCTTGCATCGCTTGTTCGGCCTTCTTTTCGTAGCCCGATTGGCTGTGCACGACGTACCACTTGCCGGGGCGCAACCAGGGGCGCTCGATGATTTCTTCGTCGGCCCCGTCAGTGGTGAGGTCGAATTCAGAATCGACGAGTGATTCGGTGGTGTTGTCTGTGTTCATAGTTGTTAGTCCTTATATAGCCAGCCGGAGAGAACTCCGAACAATGAATCGAGCCCGAAAATGTAACTCGTGATGATAACCACCGCAACGAGCACGATGACCGAATAGCGACGAACCTCCGGCCACTTGGGCCACGAAACTTTACGCATCTCGTCACGCACCTCGCGGATGTAGCGAAAGACGCCGACGCGTTCGCGAGTCTGGGATGGGGCCACCGGGGCGCGAACAGGGGCGCCCTGCTCGTTGACCGCACCCATGCGACGCATGGCGCGTTTCTGCTGCCGGTTGAGATCCATTGACATACGGGTGTCAAAGGCTATCGGGATGCCGCAATTACCTTGCAGGGCAGGAGGGACTTGAACCCCCGACCGTC
>SYEA01000022.1 GCA_005800965.1 Actinomycetota bacterium
GTACGGATACACCGGGTACTTCTCGGGTGTCAACCATTCACTGGATGACATTTGGTAGATGCGATCCACCACACGGTTGAGGCCCACCATCTGCGACAGCTTCGCGTATGCACAGTTGATGGAAAGCCAGGTCATTCGACGCAGCGATCCAACCGGTTCGCTCACACCATTTGTCACCACGAACGGTTCGTCGATGTTCTCCGGGTTGGGCAGAGTGCACGGCAATGTGCCGTCGATGAAGTCGTCTGCTTCGACACCTGCCTCCAGTGCAGCCGCGAGGATGAACATCTTCACACTTGAGCCCGTTTGCCTGCGGCGCATCGCAAGGTTGACCTCATTCACCCCTGCTTTGAACGGCTTGCCGCCAACCATTGCCCGAATCGCACCAGTTGCGTTATCAATGGTCACGAGAGCGGCTTGGGCGTTCACGCTGTTTTCGGGCATCAAAGTGACTGCCTCATCTGCAGATGCCTGCACATTGCGGTCAAGCGTGGTGTAAATGCGCAAACCGCCGCGAAACAATTTGGCGTAGCGCTCTTGATACGTCACACCAAGAATGGTGGTCTGATTCAGCAAGTAGTCCTTCACTAATTCGGTGAAGTGCGTGCGCTGCACGGGTTCATCCGGGCGACTGCGCACGCCGGTTGGCAATACGGCAGCGGCCCGCCGAACGATTTCGTCATCAGTGAGTGTGATCAGGCCGTCTGCGCGCACCCGCTGCAAAGCGGTTACGAATCGTGCCAGCGACAACGAGCGGTTGTTGATTGGGTCATACGACGATGGCGCCTGCACCATGCCCACCAAGAACGTGCCCTCTTCAACCGTCAGGTCGGAAATATTCTTGCCAAAGTAGACCTCGGCAGCAGCCTTGATGCCGTAGGCGTTGTAGCCATAAAAGTTGGTGTTGAACCATCGTTCAAGAATTTGGTCTTTCGATAACTGTCGCTCCAACAAAATCGCGTAGCGCATCTGGAGCAACTTGTACCGGCCATCACGCGGCAAAGTGGCCAGCAACTCGTTTTTTACGACCTGTTGAGTGATCGTCGAAGCACCGCCCGAAGCACCGTCATTGATGTTGGTGATTATTTGTCGCCCCACGGCACGCAAGTCGACCCCTCGGTGTTGCATAAAGCTGCGATCCTCGATGGCTAGTAGCGCCGCAACAACGTGGGCAGGAATCTCGTCGATGAGCGCCTGCTGGCTGTTCTCGGCTTGAAACACGCCGAGCTGGCGACCATTGGCGTCGATCAAGACGCTGCGCTCAGCCAAACCCGTGAAGCCACCCACCTCGTAGAGGGAGATGGGAACCTCATCGTGAGCGTTCAACATGCCCCAGACGCGCGGGGCCATTCCAACAACCAAAGCCGAGAGCAGCAGTGCCGACAACAGCACAGCGACTACCAGTCGCAACGACCACATTGCTAGACGCACGTGCCCTGCACGCTACTTGCTACTCTCTCGCAGGTGACCAATCATCGACCTTTCCGCTTTGGCGTTCAAGCATCCACCGCCCCATCTGGCAAAGCCTGGGCCGATCTCGCGCGGCGCACCGAAGACCTCGGTTATGCGGTGCTCACGATGCCCGACCACTTCACCGATCAACTAGCGCCAGTTCCGGCGATGACCGTCGCAGCACAGGTGACACAGAATTTGCGTGTGTGTGCGCTCGTGTTTGACAACGACTACAAGCACCCAGTGGTGCTCGCCAAAGAACTTGCCACCATGGACGTCCTCTCCGACGGCCGAATCGACATCGGGATTGGTGCCGGCTGGATGCGCACCGACTACGACCAGGCGGGCATGCAATACGACACGCCTGGCGTGCGCATCGATCGCTTCGTCGAGGGCCTCAAGGTGATTCGCGGCTGCATGGCCGATGGCGCCTTTTCATTCACGGGCACGCACTACAACATCACCGAATACAACGGTCTTCCAAAACCTCTGCAGCGTCCGTGCCCGCCTATTTTGATCGGTGCAGGCGGCAAACGCATGCTCGGCATTGCTGCTCGCGAGGCCGACATCGTGGGCATCAACCCGTCACTAGCGCCCGGCGCAGTCGGCCCCGAGGTCATCGCCGACATGTCTTCTCAGGCAGTTTCAGAAAAGGTTGCCATCGTGCGCGAAAAAGCCGGGGCGCGATTCAGCGACATCGAATTGAACATCCGTACGTTCCTCGTCAACGTCACCGACGACGGCAAGTCTGCTCGCGAGAAGCTCGCCACAGGAATGGGTGTGGATGCCGCGTTGATTCATGACTCGCCGTTCGCGCTCATCGGACCACCAAACGAGTTGATTGAAACCTTGATTGCACGTCGAGAGAAATTCGGTTTGTCGTATGTGATCGTGGGCGGCGACGATGTTGAGTCGTTTGCGCCGGTGGTTGCGGCACTCGCCGGCAAATAACTACGCGCCAGGAACGATGGCGCGCCGCAGCGGGCGATCCCATCCACGTTGTCCGGTGGACTTGGGGCTTGGCCACAGACGCGGCCCCATCTCCACCATGCCGTGGTGAGTGTTGTAATCGCCGAGCAAGTTGAGAAATGGCACAGCGTCGAACGCATCGGCACCGCGCACACCGACACCTTTCCATGCACCAGTAGCGAGCAGTTCCAGCGCCACCACTGGGCAAATGGCGGTTTGCCACAGCACGGCTTGCGAGCCGTATTCACGCATGGTGGTCTCGTTGTCGGCCACGTGATACAAATACACCTCGCGCGGCTCGCCATACGACGTGCCCTTCACCCACGTGCCGGCACATGTGCGCCCGTGCATGAGATGGCCGAGTTTTGCCGGGTTGGGAAGCACGGCAGCCAACACGTCGCGGGGTGCCACCGAAGCCTCGCCAACACGGATTTTTTCGGTGCTGTCGAGGCCGAGGTACGCGAACGTCTTCAACCAGTCGATGAACTCGGCACCGAGTGAATACTTAAAGGTCACACGGTTGCACTCGATTTCACGTGGGATGAGCAGCACTTCTTCGTGCTCGACATTTACGCACTCATACGCACCAATGCCGGCCGGGAAGTGGAACACCTCGGGCTCGCTGAAGATTTCGGTGGTGAAAAGACCCCGCGACTTTTCCCACACGATTGGCGGGTTCAAGCATTCTTCGATGGTGGTCCAAATAGAGAACGTTGGCGCAAAATCAAAACCGTCAATCGACAAGTTCGAGCCATCACGCACACCAATTTCGTCGATGGTGTCAAACAGATGATCGGCTGCGTATCGTGCGAACACGTTAGAGAGCCCGGGTTCCACACCCATGCCGACGAGCGCGAGCAAGCCACGGTCGCGCCACTGGGGGTCAGCTGCCAACTGGGCGGCACCCAGCGGCTCGCCCACCTCGTTGTACGGGTTGGTGACGTGTGGTTTGGACAGATTCATGGCCATGTCCACGTAGGTGCAACCAGCCTCAAAGGCTGCTGCAAAAATGGGGTCGTTCAGGCGCGGGTCACACGCATTGACGATGATGTCGATCTTGTGCGCCCTGGCCAACGCCACCAGCTCGTCTTTGTTGTTGGCATCCACCTTGGCCGTCGAGAAGCGGTCCGGGTTGTCCAAATTTTTCAGGGCATCGACGCAACGCTGCTCGTTGATATCGGCCAGTACGAAGACGTCAAAAAATGTACGGGACTCGGCAATTGAGGCCATACTTGCCCCTACTCCGCCGGCACCAACGACGAGAATGCGACTCACGAGTGGGGTTCCTTACAGACAGCGGATGCGATGGCATCCGAGAACCCTCAGGCTACCTGCACATGTGCATCACATCACCATCTGCATAGCGCCATCTCATCACAGCGGAGCGCCGACTAGCACAGCGAAGCGCCGTATCAGAAAAATGGCGCAATCGTTACGTTTCACTCGGAAAGCAGTAGGTGATCTCGCTGAATTTGTCTTTCGCAAATACGTACAGCAACCGCAACGGTTCGTCACCCACGTTGTACGCGACGTGTTCTGCATTCGGCGGAATCCACACAGCATCACCGACTCGCAGTGCATACGTTTCGCCGTCGACCACCACTTCGCCTGTGCCCGAGATGATGTAGTACACCTCGGCAGGTTCGTGCGTATGACCGCGGGCTGGCCGCCCGGCACCAACTGGCACCTCGGCAATGCCTACGACCATTTCTTTGGTGGGCATCGTGTCTCCACCAACCAACTCCCACCATTGCACCCTGCCGCGGGTGGTGCTATTCCACTCGTGTTGCGGCACGTCTTGCACTCGTTTAATGATCGGCACTGCCACAACTGCCACCGTAGCGAGTAGTGACTACCATCTGGACATGGACCTCAACGGTGCGCGAGTTCTCGTCACTGGCGCCTCAAGGGGCATCGGCGAAGCCATTGCACGCGAGGCAGCCAGCCGCGGTGCCAAGGTCATCGGTGTGGCGCGCAGCGCAGGTGCGCTCAACGACATAATGCAAGCAATCAACGGTGTCGCCTACCCATGTGACTTGTCCGAGGCAGTGCAACGCAACGACCTCATTGGCCGGCTCGAAGCCGTTCACGGCGCAATCGACGTGGTGGTCAACAATGCTGGTGTTGACGACACAAAAATGTTTGCTCAAGCCTCGGCACTTGATGTTGAGCGTGTCATCACACTCAACCAGGTGGTGCCAATCGAGTTAATGCGCCAGGCCGTACCGCTCATGCGTTCACGCGGGCGCGGACACGTGGTGAACATCTCGTCGCTTGCAGCAGCAGGCGGGTTTGCGGGCATGACGTTGTACTGCTCGTCAAAGGCCGGGCTGTCAGGCTTTCATCGCGTGTTACGTCACGAACTGAAAGGATCGCCCGTCGGGCTGAGCCTCGTAGAAATTGGCCCGATTCCCACGGACATGCTGGCGAATGTAAAAAATGTGCGGGCCGCCGAGCGAATGTTCAACCGACTGCGCCGTTTGCAGTTGTTGCCCGAGGTGTCACGCGAACGAGTCGCTCGAGCGGTGTGTGACGCAATCAAAAACGACACCGCAAACGTGTGTCTGCCCAAGCGCGCCAAGATCTACCCGATCTTGGTGGGGTTACCGCAGCGCATCGTGAACCTCATCACGTCAGACATCAAGCGCTAGATAGCGTAAGAGGCGTGAGCCTGTGCGTCGTTGGCGATTTTGCGTGGGATGTGCTCATCCGCACCAACAACGAAGTGTTGAAAGGTGGCGACTCGTTCGGCGAAGTGCTTTTGCACCCCGGCGGTAGTGCCGCCAACGTTGCCGTGTGGGCGCGTCGATGCGGCATCGATACTCACTTCATCGGCAAAATTGGCCGCGATCGCCTGGGCGACCTAGCCCGCGAAGACCTAGAACGTGAAGGGGTCATACACCACTTCATCCAGACCGACGCCCACCTCACCGGCAGCGTGGCGGTATTCGTTGATCAAACCGGTGAGCGCAGCATGGTGTCGGGTCGTGGCGCCGACTTTTTCTTGTTGCCCCAAGAACTCCCCAAGTCGGTAATTAACCGAGCCGACTATCTACACCTCACGGCCTGGTCATTTTTTACCGACCCACCCCGCACTGCCGCCCGGTTCGCTGCCGAAATTGCACGGGCCAGCAACAAGTTGATCTCTTTTGACCCTGCGTCATTCCAGATGATCGAGCAGATGGGTGTCGCAACCTTCTGGTCGTACATCAAAGATCTGGGAATCAAGGTGTTCTTGCCCAACTACGAAGAAGGTCGGGTGCTCACCAATCTGCTCGAGCCCGCCGACATCGCCGCAGCCCTCGCCACTCAGCTCACCGACGCCACGATCATTCTCAAACTGGATGCCGACGGCGCGCTCGTGCACCACAACGGCATGCAGACGGTGATTGCACCGGCCACCAACAACCTGGTTGATGCCACCGGTGCCGGCGACTCGTTTGCTGGTGCTTACCTCGCACATTTCGCCAAGCACGCCAACGTCGTTGAAGCAGCCCAGTTCGCCACGCGTATCGCTGCCTGGGTCATCGAACACATTGGCGCTCGCCCAGGATCCGATGCAACACTTGGTCGAGTAATCGCCGCCAACTAGGCGCGTTGATCTTCTCCGGGGGTAAGGCCATCGGGCGGCAAGCGCTCACCTCGGGCGAGTGGAAAATACTTGTGATGCCACGCACCTGTGACTTCATAAATTGCCGTGCCACGCTGGCCGTCACTCGTAGTGACCAACATTTCACTCAGGCCACCGCCAAGTGAGTTTGATTTCCCCGGGTTGAACGCGTCGTACCGCTGTGCCCAGCGCCCTGTGGCATCCACGCTCATCTCGCGGCCATTTTCGAGAACGAACAACACTTGGCCTGCCAACCCATGCACGTTCTCGCCATGGCGCTCGTACGACGTTGCCTTGTTTGCGGCATCAAGCCAATTCAAGTCATGGCGAAACTCGCGAACAGCCACGGGTTCTCCCCCGTCGCTGGGCGAAAAACATCCGTCGGTGTAGATGCGCGCACCATTCGGCAACTCCCAACACCACACTGCAAGCATTCCTTCTGGCACGTGAATCGCCAACCACATCCACATCGGGCAGCGATAGTGCGTGCGAATTCCCCACGAGTGGTCTCGCTGGCCCCACCAATTGTCAATCTGTTTGGTTTCGCCCTTGTGGGTTACGGTGCCGTTGTACCAGCCACTTTGAAACATGTGCGACTGATCCCAGACCACTTCGTGACCGGCTTTCATCGTGCCGCGACGCAGTTGATACGGCTGCACGCGGGCGGTGTAGGTGATGTCCATTGCTAGAGGCGACTTGTCGGTGGCATCAACCCGCAGATGCACCCGCTTGCGTGGCTCGATTACTTCGATATGTACTGGGCCCACATTCCAGTCGTCTTGGTCACCGTCAACATGACGAGTGTGACGCGCAAAAATCGGCGTGGTACCCCAGCGACCCAACTGGAGCGAATCCATTTCTTTACGGCTCGGAAAGTTGGCCAGCGTGAGAATGCACACGTCACCCAACTGATCCGTTGGATGCATGATGAAAAACAGGCTTTCGCGCCAGTCGTTGTGATGTAAGACCGTGTTGCGAAAAGGTTCAGGAATCTGGTGGCCGAAGCGTTCGTCGGCAGAGTCATAGCGAGCCATGGTGCTCTCAGCCTCGCACAACTGCAAGTGCGTCAAGGTCAGCGACGTGCTGGGCATGCCGATTGGCCATCGCCATGAACATGTCATCGCCACGTTCCGTCTGCTTCACGATCATCGAGGCAATCACCGCCATCATGAAACCCGCAAACGTAAACCTGCGGTATTCCAACCAGGCTTCATCAAAACCCATAGACACGTTGTAGCCACCCAAACCATCGGCCCACTGCGCGACCAGTTCGCGTTCGTGCGCGCGCCGCACGTCGGCATCAAGTCCAGCACCGATGAAGTACGCAAGGTCAAGTGCACCACAGGCATGCGTAACGGTTTGAAAATCTACGACCCCGACACGGCCACCAGCGGTGAACAACAAATTGTCGAGCCGAAAGTCGCCGTGCACCACCGTGCTGTGTGGCGCAATACGCGATGAGTAATCGCCCGCATCGCGCGCAAACTCATCCCCAACCATGCGCGCCGCAGGGGTCAGCCGGTCGTAATAGCGCTTCATGAAACCAGGAAACACCGACTGCATGAGCCCGTAACTCGCCAAGCGCTGGTCGGGCGAACTGCGGTTCAACCAGTCGAGCCTCGCCAGCAGTGGTGAATTCCATAGTGGCCCGTGCAGTTGCACCAACTCATCAACGCAGGCACGCGCCTCGTCCAGGGCGCAACCGGCAATCTGGTCGCCTTGGCGACATGGTGCAAAATCTGAAAGCAGCAATAAAAATTCGTCTGTTTCGCCATTGCGCTCAACGAAGTGACACTGCGGGGCATGCACATCGAGCGCATCGCGCAAGTCACGATAGAACGACGTCTCGACTTCATAGCACCGAGTTGCTTTGCCGGTGGCGCGACTGGTCGCGTCGTCACTTGGAAATTTGGCAATCAGCGTGCTTGGCAAGTCGCATGGTGCACTGTAAGCCACCCGCAAGCGACGTGACTCCGACATCTGCCCAGTGCCGATTGCTTCGGCTTGCACTGCAGTTACTCGGGCTGCACCCAGTCGAGGGGCGAGGGCAACATTGAGCCGCTCGACATCAGGAGTACCTGTGCTGGCGGATGCTGCGGAGGGCACCGCCTTGGTCTACACCGTTTGGGGTTCGCGCGACAAACGGGCCGACACACGGGCGATTTTGTCAATGCGGGCAATCAATGCCTCGCGAGCCTGTTCGCCTTCGGCTGACAGACCCGACACATCTTTTACTTTCCAGTGACGCAGCACGACTGGCTCGAGGATTTGCTCAAGATGAATCTTGAAGTCGTAGATACCAGCACTCGCAATCTTTTTTGCATGTTCGGTGAAGTTCGGAATACCGGTGCCGGGCATCGAGAAATTGCGCACTGCGCGCTCGATTCCGATCATCATCTCCGAGGGTGCAACCTCGAGCGCCGCTGAAGCGAGGTCGCGGTAAAACAAGAAGTGCAGGTTTTCGTCGTTGCCCACTCGCAGCATGACGTCTTGACCGGCTTGGTCGCCGATGAGCTTGCCCGTATTGCGGTGGGCAATTCGCGTTGCAAGTTCTTGCATCGACAAATACGCAAGCGCCTCATACAGACCACCTGGGGCCGGCACCTGCGCGCCACGCACTTGGTGCATGCGCGCCCGCTCCAACTCGACTGGGTCGAGTGCACGGGTAACAGTGAGATAGTCGCGAATGGCGATGGCGTGTCGGCCCTCTTCGGCGGTCCAGTTGCGGGCCCACGCACCATACGCGCTGTCGCCACCAAAGATGGTGCTGATATCACGCGTGTAATAAGGCAGGTTGTCTTCAGTCAACAAATTCACGAACAGAGCAGCACGCACGGCGTCGGGCAGTGTCCAACCACCGTCACCAAAGTCGGCATCACTCGGCGACCACGGGCGCTCGGGGTCAAAATCTTTGCCACGGCTCCAAGGCACGTACTCGTGTGGAAACCACTCTTTGGCCACACCCATGTGCCGGTCGTACAACTTCGCTGCCGTGGGCTCGAGCACTTCGAGCAATGCAACAGGGGTCATCATGCGACTTCGCCTAGGTGACTGCCCGACATACCGTCACCCTAACCGCAGGCGGTTTACTAGGCGTGACAGTGGAACATGAAAGTTGTCAAGTAGTGCGATACCCGCGTCACGCAGCGCCTGATTCTCCAGCACCGAATTGGCCGGTCGTGGCGCCGGGCGCGGCGGCATCAGATCGCGGGTCGGTATCGGTCGCACCCGTGCCGGGTCGAGCCCTGCGGCACGCAACACTTCACGCGCAAACTCGTACCAACTCACCACACCCTGATTGGTTACATGCCAGATGCCACCAGATTGTTCGGTGGCCAGATGCACAATCATGCGCGCGGCATCATCAGCCATGGTGGGGTTACCAATCTGGTCATCAACGAAAGTGAGCGTGTCGTGCTCGGCGGCAAGTCGCAGAATTGTCTTCACCATGTTGGCACCGTGGTATCCACACACCCACGAGATTCGCACGACCGAGTCGAGTGCCAAGTCAAGTGCCTGCTCCCCTGCCAACTTTGAAACGCCGTACACCGATTGCGGATTGGGTGTATCGGTTTCCAGATACGGGTTCGGCTTGGTTCCGTCAAAGACATAGTCGGTACCGATGTACACGACCCGCGCGCCAACATGGCGGGCTGCATCGACAACGTGTTGTGTTGCCGTGGCGTTGACCAACATTGCCTTGGCCGCGTCGCCTTCGCAGGCGTCGACTGCAGTCCATGCTGCTGCGTGAATGATCACCTGCGGCCGGGCAGCCGTGACCGCTTGCTGCACTGCACCGCGATTGGTGACGTCGAGTTGGGCACGTGTCAAGCCGACAACTTCGTTTTCCGCTTGGTTGGCGGCATCCACCAACTCGTGACCAAGTTGCCCACCAGCACCCGTGATCAAAATCTTCACGGCTTGGCCTTGAGCGGCTCCCACCACCAGCGATTGTCGCGATACCAGGCCACCGTGGATTCCAGCGCTTCGTCGAGTGAACGCTCGCGCTTCCACCCCAACTTGGTGATCTTGGCGATATCGACCGAATAGCGACGATCGTGACCCTTGCGATCTTGCACGTATTGCACGCTGGAGTCGTCTTTGCCATGCAGAGCCAACAGTTTGTCCACGAGCACACGGTTGGGGGTCTCGTTGCCGGCGCCAATGTTGTAGATCTCGCCAACCGTGCCGCGTTCGAGCACGAGGTGTACGCCCGAGCAATGGTCGTCGACGTACAACCAGTCGCGCTCGTTAAGGCCGTCGCCATACAGCGGAATTTTCTTGCCATCAAGCAAGTTGGTGGTGAACAGAGGAATCGCCTTTTCGGGATACTGAAACGGGCCGAAGTTGTTGGTGCAGCGCGTGACCAACACGGGCGTGCCGTGGGTGGCGTGATACGACAGCGCAATCAGGTCGCTGCCTGCCTTCGACGCCGAATACGGAGAACGCGGCTCGAGTGAATCGGTTTCTTTAGATGAACCAACTTCAACACTGCCGTAGACCTCGTCAGTGCCGATGTGCACCACGCGCTGCATACCCAGCTTGCGTGCGGTATCGATGACCACGTTGGTGCCAAAGCAATTGGTGAGCACGAAATCTTCGCCGCCTTCAATCGAGCGATCAACGTGGCTCTCTGCCGCAAAGTGCACGACCCAGTCGTGGCCAGCCATCGCTTGCGCAATCTCATCTGGGTGACAGATGTTGCCTTTCACGAAAGAAAATCGCGGGCTGTCATCCAAGTCGCGCATCGTTGACAAATTTCCGGCGTAAGTCAACGAGTCGTACACAGTCACCGAATGATCGGTGTTGTGCAACACCCAACGCGCGTAGTTACTGCCGATGAACCCGGCGCCACCCGTTACGAAAATCTTCAAGCGTCTGTGCCTCGGGTCAATCGCATCTAGGTCCGCATTCCCCAGATCGGCTGCTGATGCGGCGCGATGTCTTTGCGCAGTGGGTTGGCTTGATCGCGTTTCGACAATGTGGGGGTTGCAATGCCCCAGTCGGCACCAACGGCTGGGTCGTCATACGCAACACCAAGCTCGTCGTTGGGGTTGTAGTAATTATCGACCAGATACGTAATTGTCATGTCGGTAAGCGATGCAAAGCCGTGGGCAACCCCAGGCGGAATGAAGATGCCACGGTGATCGTGGGTACCATCTGGCCGTGCGCCGAGATCGATTGTTTGCGTTACGCCATCACTAGGTGACCCTTTGCGCAAATCATGCAGTACCACTCGGCAAGTTCCGTACGGCACGTACCAATAGTCGGCTTGGTGCAGGTGATAGTGCAAGCCGACTATTGCGCCGGCCTTGCGATCGCCGCGGTTGCCCTGAATCATCTCGCGTCCGAGTGGAAACCACTCGCGGCGGTACGTTTCGATAAAGAAACCCCGCTCGTCGCCGTGCATGCTCGGCTCGACGATCCGCACACCCGCAATCAGGTTCGACTCGGTAATTTTTGGCATCTAGGCGTCGAGCTCCACTTTCGAATCGTCGCCGAGCATCAACCGCAGGGCACGGGGCAGGTGTTGCGAACGCACCACCTGCACGTTGCGACCCAGCAACGAGTCGGTCATCTTGTGAACGTCGGTGACGGTGCACCCATCGAGCAAAACCGAATGTTCAAGCTCGGAGTTCACGATGCTGCAACCGTTGCCAACCGAGGTGTACGGCCCGATGTAACTGTTTTCAATTTTGGAATCGCAGCCAATCACCACCGGCCCGCGTACGCGCGAGTTCACCACTTTGGCACCCTTCATGATTACGACGCGTCCTTCGATTTGCGACCCGGCATCCACACTGCCGTCATTGCGCGCCTCCAACACTTCGAGCACCAGACGATTGCACTCCAATAGAGGGTCTTTTTTGCCGGTGTCGATCCACCAGCCGTGCAACACTTCGTGCCGCACGGTCTTGCCTTGTTCGATGAGCCACTGGATGGCGTCGGTGATTTCCAATTCGCCACGAGCCGAAGGCTTGATTGCTCGCACTGCTTCATGAATCGTCTTGTCGAATAGGTACACCCCGACCAAAGCCAAATCGCTGGGTGGGTTCTTCGGTTTTTCCACCAGCCGAGTCACGTGACCCTCTTTGGTTACTTCGGCTACACCGAACTGGCGGGGGTCGTCAACATGACACAACAGAATTTGGGCAGTCGGCGCCGTGCTTCCGCCAGCGGCACGCGCTGACTCGAACTCGGTTACAAAACCTTCAAGGCCTTGCTCCAGCATGTTGTCACCCAGATACATAACGAAATCGTCATTGCCCAAAAACTCGTGGGCAATCAGCACACAATGAGCAAGCCCAAGTGGCTGATCTTGGGGAATGTAGGTGGCCTTGATGCCGAACTTCGACCCGTCCCCCACCGCTGCCATGATTTCTTTGCGCGTGTCCCCAACGATGATTCCAATTTCGTTGATGCCGGCTTTCTTCATGGCTTCGATGCCGTAGAACAAGATCGGCTTGTTGGCGATGGGCACCAACTGCTTGGCACTCGTATGCGTGATGGGTCGCAACCGCGTTCCAGCACCACCAGACAAGATGAGGCCTTTCATTGCATTCTCAGGCTAGTTGCTGGGCAATTACTAGGGTTCTTTTCGTGAAGCCCACATATCTGCATGCCTTCACCAAACCTTCGCGTACCGAGTTCGTCACCATGGTGCGTGGTGTTGGCGCACGTCTGTATGACGACACGGGTAAGGAGTACATCGACGGGATGGCCAGCCTGTGGTATTGCAATATCGGCCATGGTCGCAAAGACATGGCCGAGGCGATTGCCGCACAAATCGGCACGCTCGAGTCGTACAACAATTTTGACCCATTCACCACTGCCATAACCGACGAACTCACCGACAAGTTGCACTCGCTCTCGGCGATGCCGGGCAATCGAGTGTTCTTGTGCTCAAGTGGTTCTGAAGCCGTAGACACGGCAATGAAACTTGCCCGACTTGCCCAGGTGCAAGCAGGCCACCCCGAGCGCACGATCATCATCTCGCGTGGGCGTGGGTACCACGGCAGCAACTTCGGTGGCACCAGCGCGCAGGGGTTGCCGCTCAACAAGATCGGCTACGACCCACTCGTGCCCGATGTGACTCAAGTTGACCCCGACGACATCGAAGCATTGTCGCTGGCGATGAGTCGCGACAGTGCGCGCATCGCCGCAGTGCTGGTTGAACCATTACAGGGTGCTGGTGGAGTGTTTCCACCAAGCGACGGATACCTGCAGTCGTTGCGCAAGTTGTGCGACCAGCACGGTGCGTTTCTCATCTTTGACGAAGTCATCTCTGGCTTCGGTCGCCTCGGCACCTGGTTCGCAGCGCAGCGATTTGGAGTCATTCCCGACTTCACCTGCTTCGCCAAGGCCGTCACATCGGGCTACGTGCCGCTCGGCGGAGTGTTCGTCGGTGCCGCACCACTGAGTGCGCTCGAGGCCGACCCAAATTTTGTTCTGCGCATGGGCTACACCTATTCGGGGCACGCCACCGCATGCGCTGCGGCGTTAGAAAACTTGGCCATTATCGAACGAGAGGGCCTAGTCGAGCGCGCCAAACATGTTGGCTCGCTGGTGTCGACTGCACTGCATGCATTGCACCGCGACGGCTTAATCAAACAAGTGCGTGGCGATGGCGCCGTGTGGGCGGCTGGTTTGCATGCCCACCATGATGCCCAGGCAGTGCGCGACATCACCATGCGCAACGGCGCCATTGTGCGCGGCATCGGTGCCGACACCAACGCTTTTTGTCCACCACTCGTCACCAGCGATGCCGAAATTGGTCGCCTCATGGATGCCTACGCCTCGGCACTGACCGAACACGCGCAGGCAGTCGGCGCCTGACTCGCAACGCCAGCGACGACACAACTAGGTTCCAGTCATGAATCTTTCAGGCCGAAATGCCCTTGTTACCGGTGGTGCCAGCGGCATCGGTGCCGCGGTTGCCGAAGCACTCGTCAAGGCTGGTTCCACCGTCACCATCGTTGACATCAACCAAGAAGCACTGAAAGCCACCGGTGCACGACTCAACGTGCGCGCCGAAGTGCTCGACGTGTCGTCCAGCGAGGCGTGGGCCGACTTCATCGCTGCGCACGACCATTTTGATTTGGTGCATCTCAACGCTGGCATCACCACCCATCGCAACGTGCTTGATGGCCCCACCGACCCTCTCTCGCCACCGCTCGTGCGAATGACCGACGACGAGTACCGACGCGCCATCGGCGTCAATGTCGACGGCGTGGTGTTCGGTGCTCGGGCGGTGATTCCCGAAATGTGTGAACGTCGCACCGGCGACATCGTCGTGACTGCATCTGTTGCCGCGTTCGTGCCGATTCCACCCGACCCGATTTACGGGCTGACAAAATATGCAGTCTCTGGGTTAGTCAAATCACTCTCGCCCAGGCTCGCCGAGTATGGGGTCTGCATCAGCGCAATCTGCCCGGGTTTTGTCGACACCCCACTCATCGGTGAACGGGCCCGTGATTGGATTGCAGAACTTGGCATGCCGCTCATGAAGACGCAACAAGTTGTCGACGCCGTGAGTACATCGCTCATACGGCGAGTCAACGGCGCCCACTGGATCGTGCTGCCCGACCAAGACCCCATTTTGCACGAACAGGCAACGGTGCCATTTCCAACTAATCCGCAATGACGCTCGCCACTTTCAATCCTTTTGATCCGGCGTTTCGTGCCAACCCGCATCCGTTCTACGACGCCTTGCGCGAACACGACCCGGTGCACATGGCTTTCGGTGGCTTAGTCGTGCTCACGCGCTACAGCGATGTAGCCACGGTGCTGCGATCGAACGACTACAGCCGAGACATCGAAAAGTCGGCCAAGCCCGTCGACGACCCGATTCGCAAGCGCATGCGCGAGCGCCGCCGCGATACGTCGAAGTCGATTCTCAACCTCGACCCACCCGATCACACGCGACTGCGTCGTCTGGTGTCAAAAGCATTTACGCCAAGCGCCATCGAAATGTTGCGGCCGATGGTGCAGCACTACGTCAACGAAGCGCTGCAATCTGCCGACGTGCGCGTGCGCAACGGTGGCACGTTCGAACTCATCGACGACGTTGCGTTTCCGGTGCCGTTCTTGGTGATTTCGGCGATGCTCGGCATGCCCATCGAGCGCGCCGAAGAACTTCGCGATTGGTCCCAGGTCATCACCCGCACGCTCGAGCCCACCGTGGGAGTGGACGACATCGAGCAAGCCGACGCCGCCTTCGCCCAACTTCTGCCATTTCTCGACGAGGTGATCGCCGAACGCCGCACCAATCTGGGCAGCGACATGTTGTCATCGTTGATTTCCGCCGAAGAATCCGGGGACAAGCTCACCGCCGAAGAGTTGGTCACGTTCGTGGTCTTGCTCTACATTGCCGGCCACGAAACCACCGTGAATTTGATCGGCAACTCCATGCTTGCGCTGCTGCGGGCCCCAGACGAACTCGCTTATGCCCGCCAACATGGGTTGAGCCCCAATGCCATCGACGAACTCCTGCGATTTGACGGCCCCGTGCAACACACCGTGCGTGTGCCAGTGGTGCCAGTGCAGTTTCGAGTGGGTGACCGCACCATCGAGGTTGCTCCTGGCGAACGCGTGCTCACCAGCCTTGGTGCAGCAAGCCACGACCCGAGCGTCTTTGACAACCCACACCGACTCGACTTGCGGCGCTCGAACGCCAACAAACACCTTGGGTTCGCTGCTGGCACGCACTACTGCCTGGGTTTTGCGCTCGCCAAACTCGAAGCGCAGGTAGCAATCGAAAGTCTCTTGCAGCGTTATGCCCACATTGAAGTAGCAGACGAGCCGATTTGGCGTGATCGTCTTACGATTCGCGGGGTGGATCGACTTGCGCTCGCAGTCGCGTAATCAGCGAACTGGTGTCGAAGCGTCGCCCACCGGATTGCATGATCTCGCCATAAAACTCGTTCACGATCGTGGTGATCGGAAGTTCGACCCCGAGTCGCTTGGCTTCATCTAAACAAATCGCTAAATCTTTGCGCATCCACTCGACGGCAAAACCAAAATTGAATTCGTTGCGCACCATTGTTTTGGCCCGATTCGACATCTGCCACGAACCTGCCGCCCCCTGCGAGATGACTTCGACCAGGGCGTCTGGGTCGAGCCCCGCGGCCAACGCCAAGTTGAGACCTTCGCTCAACCCTTGCACCACGCCGGCAATGCAAATTTGATTCACCATTTTTGCCAGCTGGCCCGAGCCAGCATCACCCAGTCGTTTGCACACTTTGGCGTAACTCATGATCACTGGATATGCGCGGTCAAAAACCTGTTCGTCGTTGGCGCCGCACATCACCGACAACTGCCCATTTTCGGCACCTGCCTGTCCGCCAGAAACTGGCGCATCAATGAAACCCACGTCCTGCTTGGCACAGGCACTGGCTAACTCGCGGGCCAGAGTTGCCGATGCCGTCGTGTGGTCGACCACGATGCTGCCCGACCGCGCACCGGCCAACACACTATCGGGGCCATAGATGATTGACCGCACGTCGTCGTCGTTGCCGACACACATAAAAACGATGTCAACGTTGGCCGCAGCCGCGCGCGGTGTTGCCGCCTGCTCACCACCGTGGGCAGCAACCCACGCCCGAGATTTTTCGTCGGTGCGGTTGTACACCGTGACCTCGTGACCTTTGGCCGCCAAGTGACGCGCCATCGGACCACCCATCACACCGAGACCAACGAAGGCAACTTTCACGACTGTGCCCGTAAGTCTGACGACTGTGCCCCCGAGTCTGACGACTGTGCCTCTATTCCTACGACCATGCGGGGCCTTCTGGGGTCACGTAAGCCGAAGTGATGCCGCCGTCAATAATCAAACTTTGTCCCGTCATCCAACTACTTTCGTTCGATGCCAA
>SYEA01000023.1 GCA_005800965.1 Actinomycetota bacterium
CCAAGAGACTGCAGCCCTCATTCAACTCGTTACCGACTAGTCAGGTCGCGCAATGGGCGAGTGGAGCAGTACGCCGACCGTCCTCAGTGCGACCATTTTTGCACTCGGTTGGTGTGCTGGATGGGTCGGGTTCGTGCGTGCGAGATGGTTGCCCGCAGCATCGTTGCTGCCACGCACCGATGGTGTGGCTACGAAACGTTCACCCGTCAGCATGGTGATTCCGTGTCGCGATGAAGCCAACAACTTGGCTGAATTGCTGCCAAATTTGTGCAGTGTGTTGCAAGCCGACGACCAAGTGATTGTGGTTGACGATGGGTCGAGTGATGGCACCATCAACGTGGCACGCAGCCATGGTGCTGGCAGAAGTATTGCAACCGGAATCAATATCGAAGTAGTGGAAAGTGGCGCCTTGCCCAATGGCTGGGCCGGTAAACCCCATGCATGTTGGCGCGGTGTGCAGCACGCAGTTCACGACATCGTTGTGTTCCTTGACGCCGACGTACGGCTTGGGGCCGATGCGGTGAATGCGACGGTTGGCGTACTCCAGCAGCACCCTGATGCGCTGGTGAGTGTCATGCCGTGGCATCGCACGGTGACGCGGGTTGAACGCCTGAGCATGTTGTTCAATGTCATTTCGTCAATGGTTGCCAGCGTCACCACAGCCCGCAGCCGCCGTCGGGTTGCCTATGGCCCGTTCATGATGGTCGATCGCGCCACCTATCTACAGAGTGGTGGGCACTCCCACCAACTAGTGCGGGGGGCAGTGGTTGAAGATCTTGCTCTTGCCCGTGTGATGTCTGCAGCGATGCCACTTGTGGGGCGACAACATGAAGTGGAGTACCGCATGTACACCAACGGCTTGGGTCAACTCATTGAAGGATGGACAAAGAACACTGCGATTGGTGCCGCCACAGTGCCCCGCTGGTCGAGTGTGTTCATCATCGCTTGGGTGGCCAGCCTCTGTGGTGGTGTGCTTACCTCGCCGTGGTTTTATGTGTTGTCTGCACTGCAGATGTTTGTCTTCGCCCGTCGCGTCGGCAATTTCGGCGGGTTGAGTGCCGTGCTGTACCCAATCCATGCTGTGGTGTTCGTAGTAGTCGCCCTACGTAGCGCTGCACGCGTGGTGTTATTCGGCAGTGTCACGTGGCGGGGCCGACGTATCAACACCCGTTGACGGCACGAAAAACGAGGCGCGGTAAAAGCGCATCTCTTTGACACTGTTGTGAATGTCGGTGAGCGCGCGATGCGCACCAGCCTTGGGGGGTCGCGAAACCAATGTCTCGGGGTACCACCGCCGAGCTAGTTCTTTCACACTCGATACATCAACGCTGCGGTAGTGCAGGTAGTTCTCGATTTCAGGGAGGTACTTGGCGAGAAAACGCCGGTCGGTGCCGATGGAGTTGCCACACAACGGCACGCTGCGCGGATGCGGCACGTGCTGCTTGATAAATGCCAATGTCGCGGCACCTGCTTCGGCCAGGGTCACGTGCGACTCGCGGATGGCCGACAACAAACCCGACTCGGTGTGCATGGCGACCACGACTGGGTCCATCGCTGCAAGGGCCGCCTCCGGGGCGTGTATGACCAAGTCGGGGCCTTCAGCCACGATGTTGAGGTCATCATCGGTAACCAACGAAGCGATCTCGACGATCACATCCACATCCGGATCAAGTCCGGTCATCTCGAGGTCCATCCAAACGAGCACTCCGCAACACTACGGCGATGGCCGTAATCTCGGGGGGTGGGTTTGTCGCTAACTGTGCCGATTCGTTTGCTCGACCCAGGGCTGGCATTGCCAGCCAAAGCCCACGAGCATGACGCTGGGCTTGACTTGCATGCGCGGGTGGATGCAGTGCTCAGCGCCCGTGGCGGTCGCATGTTGGTGCCCACGGGTGTGGCCGTGGCGATTCCGGTCGGCTACATGGGCATGGTGGTGCCGCGCAGTGGGTTGGCCCTCAAGCATGGAATATCGCTCGTCAACTCACCAGGCATCATCGATGCTGCCTACCGCGGTGAGCTACAGGTCATCATGATCAATCACGACCAAGAACACGACTACCACGTGCAACGTGGTGATCGCATTGCACAACTCATCGTGCAGGCGATTGCACATGTGGAGTGGTCACCGGTTGCTGAGTTGGATGACAACGATCGCGGTGGCGGCTTCGGCCACAGCGGTCGCTAATTATTTGTCGCTCGGCTGATGACTGCTCGTTACCCCGTCATGAGCCAATTGGGTAATTGTCGCATCATCAACACCAAGCAGGTCGCGTAACACTGCAGTGTTGTCCTCGCCGCGATATTTCGGAATTCCCCGAATACGCACATCAGCATCGCTGAACTTCCACGGGCTTTGCGGGATGCGAATAGTGCCGCCGCCGCGATCTGAGACCTCGGTGATGACGCCACGTTGCTTGGCCCAGTCGGTGCGGGCAACATCGGCCACGCTGCGTAAACGGCCAGTCGCGAGATTGTGCTCAGCAAAAATCTTCTCAATTGTTGCGGCATCGGCAATGGTGGCGGCCCAAGCCCGCAGGATGGCATGAAAGTCGGCGAGATGTGCCAATCGTGCAGGGACGTCGACGAATCGCTCATCGTTCAACAAATCGGTGCGCTCCATTGCAGCACAGAACCAACCAAAGTTGGTTTTTGATGCGGGATGGCCACTGACCACCACGATGCTGCCGTCGCGGGTGGTGAGCACTGGGTAATCAGCCGGCTGAAACGATCGAATCCAGTCAGCGGGCACTTCGCCTTCCCACAGCTGGTCATGGGCGTGCTCGTTGACATACAACAAGGTTTCCGCCATCGAGATATCGAGGTATTGACCTCGCCCAGTGCGACCACGCTGCACGAGTGCTGCCAAGATGCCGGCCGCGGCTTCCATCCCGGTGTACACATCCCCGTGGCTGAAGGGGTCGTTGGCGTATGCGCCGCCACGCACGTCACCTTGGTGCTTGGTGAGTCCTACTTCGGCGTTGACCACTGGCGCATAGGCGCGGCGATCGACCCATGGGCCCGTCGCCCCGTAGCCACTGATGGATGCATAGATGAGGCGTTCATTTTGTGCAGCGAGAGTGTCGTAGCCGAGGCCGAGGCGTTGCATTACCCCAGGTCGAAAGTTTTCAATCACTACATCACTCATCGCGACGAGTTTTCGCACGATATCCACGGCGCGAGCGTCGGCAAGATTGAGCGACACGTTCAACTTGCCGACGTTTTGTTGGATGAAATACGTTGCCAAAGAATTGAGTCGGGGTTGTCCAAACCGCGTGAGATCGCCCTCGGGCGGCTCAATCTTGATGACCTCAGCCCCTAAGTCGCACAACATGCGTGCC
>SYEA01000024.1 GCA_005800965.1 Actinomycetota bacterium
CACCTGGCGAGTTGGAAACTTCTTCATGCTGCCAATTCGAATTCTCCGTCGCCTTTTGCGTGGCTCATGACCGACGAGATAGCGCAACACAAATCGCGATTCAGCATCATCACTCCGGTCTTCAATCCTTCGCGAGAAGCGTTCGAGGAATGCGTTAAGTCGGTTCTCACCCAGACCCATGCAGACTGGCAATGGTGTCTCGTTGACGACCACTCCAGTCACGGGTGGGTACAGCAGCGCTTGTCGGATCTTCAAGCACTAGACCCCAGAATTCTGGTGCACTTCCGCGAAGCGAACGGTGGAATCGTGGCTGCGTCGAATGATGCTTTGAGCCTGGCATCTGGAGAATTTGTTGCACTTTTGGATCATGACGACGCGTTGCATCCAGATGCGTTGAAGAACGTGCATGAGGTGCTTCTTGAAAGTGACGACATTGACTACGTCTACACCGACGAAGACAAGGTTGGTCCAGATGGCATGTTCTACGACCGATTCAACAAACCGAAATGGTCTCCCGAACGCTTTCTTGCGCAGAACTACTGCAGTCACTTATCGGTCATCCGAAAGCGATTGGTGGATGAAGTTGGGCGATTTCGCGACGGCTTTGATGGCTCTCAGGACTACGACCTCTTTCTGCGAATAACCGAAAAGGCACGCAAGATTGCACACATTCCCAAGGTGCTCTACCACTGGAGAGCTGCCATCGGCTCTACTGCCCACGCGCAGGCTGAGAAGCCGTACGCATACGCTGCTGCTGTACGCGCAGTGAATTCTGCACTGGAGCGTCGCGAGATTTCCGCAACCGTCAGCATGACCGAACCGTGGCCGTATCAACGGGTTCTTCGCTTGCTGGCCTATGAACCCAAAATCAGCATCATTATCCCCACGTGTGGTACGTACAAAACCATATTTGGTGTTGAAACCTGCCTGGTCATTAATTCAGTGGAAAGCATTCTCACCAGGACCACCTATAAGAATTTTGATGTACTAGTAGTGATTGATGACTCCACCCCGCCTGGGGTTTGGGACGGTCTGCGAGCGATTGCTGACACCAGATTGCAACTCCTTCGCTACGACAAGCCGTTTAATTTTGCCTCAAAGTGCAATCTCGGCGCGGTGATGTCGACGGGAGAGTACTTGCTCATGTTGAATGACGACACAGAGATAACTGACGAGCGGTGGCTGCACACACTTGCTGGTTACCTCGAGGAGCAGGATGTCGCCATGGTTGGGCCGATGTTGCTACTCGAAGACGGTCGAATTCAGAGCGCCGGACACGCGAATAACCCATCGCCCCACAACTTCCGAACTGGTCTCTCCGCCAACCTGCCTGGCGAGTTTGGCGTGCTCTCCATTGCTCGCGAGTGCAGCGGTATCACGGGTGCTTGCGCGCTCATCCGAAAAAGTGTGTACAACGAAGTCGGTGGAATGAGCCCGATGTTCCCTCGAGCATTCAACGATGTGGACTTAGGATTCAAGATCCTTCAAGCCGGTTATCGAATTATCTGGACACCTCATACTCGGGTGTACCACTTTGAAACTGCTTCCCGACCCAAAGGTGTTGAGCAAGAAGAAGTCGAGCTACTACTCGAACGTTGGCAAAGCAAATTTAATGCCGACGAATACTGCAAGCTGGAGTAGCGCAACTACCCGAGATTGCGGCGAATCGGAGTCACGTTGGGTTTCTCTGCTTCAACAAGTTCGTCGGAGTGACTATCCTCGTTGACACGCGCCACTTTGGTGGTAAGCACGACGGTAGCCATGGCACCCGAAATCACCGCTGCAGCCAGCACCCAATAGCCGACCCCAGCTGGTGCATCCGACAAGCCAACGGCCAATACACCGAGGGCGAAGGTGGCGACGAGCAGCACCGTCACCGAACGACGCACCGACAAACCAAGTCGCAAAAAACGATGGCTGAGATGATCTTGGCCGCCCGTGAACGGGCTCAGCCCGCGGCGCAACCGAGACACCACCACCACAGTGGTGTCGAGCACCGCTACCCCGAGCACCAACACTGGGGCAAAGAGTTGGGGAATTTCGGCAACATTCGTACGCATCTTCAAACCCAGATACGCCATCATGAACCCAATAAACAAGCTGCCAGCGTCACCCATGTAGATGGTTGCGGGTGCAAAGTTGCTGCGCAGAAACCCGAGCATCGCCCCCGCCAACCCAATCGCCAAAAGAGCGCTGTACTGCTGATCATTGAGGATTGCAATTACAAAGAATGCACCCGACGCGATAGCTGCCGTGCCCGCAGCCAACCCGTCGATGTTGTCGAGCAAATTGAATGCGTTCGTCATCCCGAGAATCCACACAACAGAAATAACCATGTCGAGCCAGTCAGGCAGCGGGGATTGCAGAACGACGCCATACGACACGAGCACGGTGGCGAGCCCCAAACCGACAACAAAGCGAAACACTGGGCTCAACCCGCGGAGATCATCAATCAAACCCATCGCCGCAAACACCAGCGCCAAACCGAGCACTACGGCAAGTTCACGTACTAAACCATCGCCTTGGCTGAAGAGGTTGCCAAAGGTGATGCTGATCTGGCCGTCATCGAATTGAGCGCTGCGACGCAGCACGACACCAATCACCATGGCTACGGAGAATGCCGCCACCATCGCTACCCCGCCGAGATACGGCACTGGAGTGTGGTGGGATTTGTGACCACCTGGCGCGTCGATTATCTCGCGATTTCGTGCATACTCGCGCACGGCCGGCACCAACAGCAACGACAACCCGATTGCCCCTACGAACGTGGCGAGATACAGCCACGCTGGGTTCATCACCCCAGACTATTGCGGCCATAGTGGACGGCTGCACAACTAGCGTGAGACGCTGAAATGCGCACACTGGTAACCGGCGGGGCCGGATACATCGGCTCGCATCTCGTTGACCGTCTCGTTCACCTCAACCATGAAGTGACGGTGATCGACGACCTGTCGACGGGCAACCTGACCAACCTGCAGGCAGTACACAGCGATATCCGATTCGTTGAAGCAACCATTCTGGACGCCGACATTGTGGAGACATTGGTGGGTGATGCCGACGTCGTGTTTCATTTGGCCGCAGCGGTTGGCGTTGGCCACATCATCGAACAGCCGTTGCGTTCACTCGTGATCAACACCAAAGGTGCCGAGAACGTGATCACGGCCTGTGTCAAACATGACCGCAAATTGCTCTTGGCATCCACCAGTGAGATCTATGGAAAAACTGCCAAGATGCCAATGTCTGAAGATGACGATCGTGTACTTGGCTCGACCACGATTGCCCGCTGGGGGTACTCGACAGCAAAGGCAATCGATGAACATCTTGCCCTCGCCCATGCCGAGCATGGATTGCGGATGTCCATCGTGCGCTATTTCAATTCATACGGACCACGGCTCGACCCCCGCGGCTACGGCTCGGTCGTGGCCAACCTCATGCGTCAGGCAATCGACAACGAGCCGCTCACCGTGCACGGTGACGGGTCACAAACTCGATGCTTCACCTATGTTGATGACACGGTCGAAGGCACCCTGCGTGCAGCACTCGACTTGCGCGGTGAGGGGAAGATCTTCAACGTCGGCAATGATCATGAAACCTCCATTATCGATTTGGCAACCACCATCATCGCCATGACGGGGTCGTCGTCAGCAGTGCAACATATTTCTTACGAACAACGCTTCGGCAAAGGGTTCGAAGACACCAAGCGTCGTATTCCCGATGTACAACGGGCTCGCGATGTGCTCGACTTCAACGCGGGTGTTGCATTGCAAGACGGTTTGCAACGCACTCTCGCATGGTGGCGAGCAACGCACCGATGATTCACGTCGTCCACGTGATTACGCGGACCAACGTAGGTGGCCCGTCAGTGATGCTGGTCGACTTATTGCACGGGCTCGACCCGACTCGCTACAAGCACACCATTATTCGTGGCGCCGTCGTTGATTCAGAAGGTGACTACTTGGCTGATCACCCAGTGAGCAGTGATGTCATCACCCTCGGCCAACTACGACGCTCGATTGGCCTGTGGCGCGAGTTGCGGTCGCTCGTACAACTCACTCGCACCCTGCGACGACTGCAACCCGACATCGTGCACACCCATATGGCCAAGGCCGGGGTCACTGGTCGACTCGCAGCAGTCATGGCGCGAGTGCCAGTGCGGGTGCACACTTTTCATGGCCATCTGCTGCACGGCTATTTTTCTGCACCAGTTTCGGGCATCTTCAACACCATTGAGCGCCTACTGCGACGGCTGACTACACATTCCTTGGTGGTTGGCGCAGCAACCTATCGCGACCTTATTGAGGCACGAGTCATTGTGCAACACAAGTCCAGCATCGTCTTGCCTGGCGTCAAAGCAATTACCCGCTATGAGCCAGCCGCCGCACGAACTGAACTGGGTCTTGCAGTTGATGAAGTGGTCGTCGGATTCGTCGGACGGCTTGCCGCTATCAAACGTCCAGACAAATTTCTGCAGCTTGCCACAGCGATTCCGTCGGCGCATTTCGTATTGTTCGGCGATGGTCCGCTACGTGACACGGTGCAACGTGATGCCGCTACCCTGCCGAACGTTTCGCTGCGCGAATTTTCCAGCAATCTTGCCCTTATTCTCGGCGCACTTGATGTAGTGGTGCTCACCAGCGACAACGAGGGTGTTCCGCTCTCGCTCATCGAGGCCGCGGTGGCAGGCCTACCTGTTGTATCACTACGCGTCGGTGGTGTTGCCGAGATCGTGGAAGACGGTGTCACGGGGCTGCTGGCCGACAATGACGTCGAATTACAAGATGCTGTTGCCCGGCTGGTCACCGATAACGCTCTTCGTGCATCGATGGGTGCTGCTGCGCAGCAAACAATTCACGAACGCTGTTCACTCACCAGCTATCTGGCACTTCACAACGAGTTGTACACCCGCCTACTGGCGCATTAAAGCCGTTGGCGATGCTCGCCGGGCGCACCACCGGCATTGACTGCGTCAAACACGCTGACGCCACGATTGGCTAGGGCTGCCAATGGCCACTGCCCGCCAACCAGCACGGCAACCAAATCGGCATCACTGCCGTTGATATCGCCGACTTTGATCGACTGCAGCACCTCTGTGCCCACCCGCACATTCGGTACATGCGGGTCGCAATATGAAACGACCGCACCCCGCTCACGCAAGAGTTCCATGACGTGAACGGCACGCGAATTGCGCACGTCACTCACCCCACTTTTGAATGCAGCCCCGAGGCACAAGATGCGCGCCCCGCGCAACGAGATGGATCGTTCATTCAATATGTCTTGCATTCGGGCGATTGCATACGCCGCCATCTGGTCATTGATGTCGGCTGCCAACTCGATGAACCGGGTCTGGAAGTCGTACTCGCGAGCCTTCCACGCCAAGTAGAACGGGTCGACCGGAATGCAGTGTCCACCCGGCCCGATGCCCGGATAAAAAGCCTGAAAGCCGAACGGTTTAGTAGCAGCAGCGTCAATCACACTCCATACATCGATGCCCATTTCATGACACAGCTGGGCAAGTTCGTTGACGAGGGCAATGTTGACTGCCCGATAGGTGTTTTCTAACAACTTGGCCATCTCGGCAACATCGGGTGATTCCACCGTGCGTACCAACGAGGCGTCGTCCATCAATGACAGCAACAATGTCTTGGCCAACTCGGTGCACTGCGGGGTCAGGCCACCCACCACTTTGGGTGTGTTGCGCACGTTCCATTTCACGTTGCCCGGGTCAACTCGTTCGGGAGAAAATGCCAGATGAAAATCGGTGCCCGCCCGCAAACCAGTTTCTTCCAGGATTGGTCGCACGAATTCAGTAGTAGTGCCCGGGTACGTGGTGGACTGCAGAATCACGAGCATGCCCCGACGCAACACTTTGGCAACTACGCGGGTGGCAGATTCGACGTACGACAAATCCGGGGTCTTGGCTTTATCAAAGGGTGTAGGAACACAAATGAACATTGCATCGCAGTCGCTGATGTCGCTCACTGCATCAGTTGCTCGAAAGGATTGTTGCTGCACGAGTGCCTGCACACGGGTTGGTGCCACATCATCGATGTGGCTGGCACCGGCATTCAGACCCGCCACAACGGCAGCAGACACATCAAACCCCACTACCCGATAGCCAACTTCGGCAAATGAAACTGCCAACGGCAAACCCACATAACCGAGCCCCAAGACACCAATGACGGCTTCCCGAGAGTCAAGACGGTGGGCGAGAGTCTCAGTCATGGGTGGTTCGCCTAGATGGTCGCGTACTTCAGGTTATGTCGTGGGCGAGGGGGGACTTGAACCCCCACG